>JALHDK010000268.1 GCA_022838965.1 Actinomycetales bacterium
ACCAGTTGCAGCAGGTGGTAGGCGTAGACGAGCTTGCCGTTCTCGGCCGGGGTGAGCGGCCCCTGCGTGCAGAGCTCGTAGAGGTTGCGCCGGCCGTTGACGAGGCGCAGCAGCTTGAGCTCCACCTCGTCGAGGGCGATCTCGATCAGATCGGCCACGGTGTAGCTCGGAGCGAAGACGGTCTCGCGCCGGCCGAGCTGGGCCACCAGCGGCTTGGCGTCGGGGGCGCGGCGGATCCCGTGCAGGATCACCTGCCGCATCGGGATCAGGATCCGCACCACGCCCGGCGGCAGCTCGCCGCCGAGCGAGAAGGTCACCTCTCCCTCCGGCCAGGCGAAGAGGCTCCAGACGATCGCCTCGTTCTGCTCGCGGATCGCCTCGTGGATCGCCGCCGGCGAGAGGAGCCCGCGCTCGACGAGCAGCTCGCCCAGCCGCCGGTGCGACGCCTGCCGCAGCGCCTCCGCCGCGGCGAGATCCTTCGGCTCGAGCCGCCGGGTGCGCTCGAGGTAGGCGCCGAGGCTGTCCTCGCGGTCGTTCGAGGCGGCGTGGATGACGTCGCCATCCTTGACCCAGACCTGCTTGACGATCTCGCCCCGCCGCGCCTCGATCACCCCCGGCACCCGCGTCCGGTGGATCGTGTGCAGCATCTCGGGCAGGGTCGTCGACCGCAGATCGCCGCGATATTTGTAGTTTCTTTCCATCATCGGCCCGGCACGAAGCTGACAGGGTGCGGATTATACCCCCTGGTTTTCGCCTCCCGGTGGCGACGGATGGCCGCCGGAACCGCCGTCCCGCCGCTCGCCACCTCTTCCGGCCCGCCGGCCCCGGCGCCGGAACCTGGTATCGCTCCGTCTCGCCCGGAGCCCCGACGCTGGGCGCTCTTGACCGCCTCGGCCAGTCAATGGTATTTTTGCATCACGACAGCAAATACCTGCTGCCGCGCACGGGTTCCGGTCGCGCCCGAGAGTCGGAAGGACTCATGAGGCAGGCACCGGTGAAGCTGGTTCCGATCCGGACCGGCCCGGCAGCCAGGGCGGGAGGTGGAGACCCGCGTCGCACCGGCGGGCCCGGATCCGGCGCCTGGCCGCGAGAGGCGGCGGATCTCGCCACGCAGCCTCCCTCCGAATCGCCGCGACCGACCCCCTCCCCCGTTCCCGAGCAGCGCGCCGGGGCCGTGACCCCTGTTCCCCGGCGCGGAGTCCCACCGCCACCGGTCCGGCCGGCCGGCAACCCCTTCCCCGAACGCCTCGCTTCCGGGCCCCGAACGGCTCATCGGACGGCGTCACCTCCCGTCCCGGGGCGCTCGCCCCAACGAAAGGAGAAACAAGATGACGAAGCGGGAGGAGCTCGACTCACCGAAGCTGTCTCGGCGCGAGAGCCTGAAGCTCTCGGGCCTCGCGCTGGGAGGGCTCGCGCTCGGCAGGAGGCTCGACGGGCAGTACCCGCTGCTGGTCGGCGGTGACTGCCCCACCGGAACCTGCTACCCGACCGCCTACGACACGCAGCGCTACTCCTATTTCGAAAGCCTCGAGACGATGGACTACCGGCAGCTCCCGGTCCTGCCCGGGATGCCGCGCAACCCCAACACCCCCACGGGCACGCCGGCGCTCGAGCCGAAGAAGAAGCGGCGCACACAGGCCGATATGCTCGAAGATTTCGATCCGTACGCCGTGCGGCCGGAAGACGCGCTCAACGCCGCGCGTCGCGTGAACGTGGAGATCCGCAACCTCGGCGGTCCCGTGCCCCCGGAGCTCTGGCAGCTCTCCGGCGCGGACCAGCCCGTCCTGCAGCTGACCCAGAACGGTCGTTCCTGGGCCATGGCTCCCCTGTCGGCCTTCGACCCGCAGCGTCTCCTGTCCCGGGAGGGTGCCTCCGTCGTGTACGTGCTCGACGTGCCGCTGAATGGCCCCGCAACCGTCGGGGCCGTCATCGACGCGACGGGCCGGATCGACGACCGGGACCGGACGAACAATGCGAAAGCAGAGTCCCTCAGCCCGCGGTGACGATCCCGCGGCACGAAGGGGGACCGCCACCGCATTCCGAACGCGGCCCCTTCCCCGACGAGCAACGCTGGAAATACAGATTTTCGAGGAGGATGCATCATGCCCAGGAGAGACCGGATCGCGCTCGCCGTCGTG
>JALHDK010000269.1 GCA_022838965.1 Actinomycetales bacterium
CGTCTGGCACGGCGAAGTGCTGCATCAGCCGTACACGAGCCGGGTGCGCGTGGTGCGCGAGGAGGGGGTGGCGGTGGTCACGCTCCTCGACGAGGACTCCCTGTTGCCGGCGCTTCGCCGCGAGTGCCGGATACCGCTCGGGCGCTGAGGCAGCGATGGACGCCCGTCCCCACCTGATCGCCGAGATCGAGCCCGAGCTGGCCCGCGCCGCGCGTGACCTCGCCCGGCGGCTGCGGACGGCCGAGCGTCCCCGGGAGCTGCGGCGGGAGGGGGCCGAGATGGTGCTCCGGCTCACCGAGGCGGGGATGGCGGCCTACTTCCTCCGGCCGGTGGAGGCGTTGCGCCTGGGCGTCGTCGCCAGCGGAACGGTGTCGGTCGGCCTGAAATCGGCGCAGGCCGGCATCGGGCTCTTCGTCCGCCGCCTCGTCGACGGCCTGAGCGACGAGCAGCTCGCAGCTCCGGAAGGTGGCCAGCGCGATCGAGCAGCTGCTCGTCGATCTCGAGACGGAATGAGACGAACGATGGAACCGAAACGCTTCTTCCGGCTTGCGGTCCCGACCACGGACGGGACGGACATCGTCGACCTCACCGCCGAGGTGGAGGCGTTCGTCGCCGCGAGCGGGGTTACGGAGGGGCTGCTCGTGGTCTTCGTTCCGGGCTCGACGGCCGGGGTGACGACGATCGAGTTCGAGAGCGGGGCGGTGGAGGATCTGCGGCAGGCGATCGAACGACTCGCCCCGCGCGGCGCCGGCTACGCCCACGGTCCCGTCGACCGTGGCGGTCTGGCGCTGGCACGGCTGGGGATTCACCCGTATCTGGCGTAGCGGCGTGGGATCCTACCGCGACCTGGTGTTGGAAGCGGGTCAAGGCGGTGCCCCATCCACGATCCACGTGATCCGGGGCGCTGGTGAATTCTAGACGGGCATCATGCTCCTGGCTGTGTCCTAGTATCGCCGTGGTTGCTTGGGGTAGGTCTGGAACGGCGTGCGCGGTTCGTTGCTCATCCAGCTTCCCGCCTGATCCAGCCGGGAAAGCGTCCTGAGCAGGTCGAAGGTCACCCACCGCGCAGCCTGCGGGGGTGTGATATCCCAGAGCCCGTAGGGGCCCTGGAGGCCGCGCACGAATGCCACGATGCCGGCCACGCGCGGGTCCTCCTGTGTGGCCCCGATGCGCCGGCACAGATCCAGGATCATCGCCAGGTCAAAGCGCCCGTAGAAGGTAAAGAAGCCACGTGTGGGCGTCACGCCGATGAGGCGCGTGACCTCGTACCCGAGCGTGCTGACCTCGCGGGTCTCACGCCCCAGAAGGAGATCGAGCGCCCGGCGTGCTTCGGGACCGTGGCATCGCTCAGGGTGATAAGCCAGGCAGAGCAGCGCGCCGGTCGTGTTGGAACGGCATCCCCAGCGGGAGCGGGGCATCTTGCGGTAGCCCGCCACGCGGCCCCGGACGCCACCCGCGGCGATGCCCGTGGGCCAGGCACCGTCGTCGAGCCGCTGGGCGAGCAGCCATTCATAGGCACGCTCGGCTCGCGGATCCTGTGCGTACCCGGCCATCGCCAATGCGCGCAACGGCAGCGCTGTCTGCAGCGGGGCCATGGTGTACCCCTCGTGTCCCTCGATCTCGGGATTGCCGGTTGGTAACTCCCAGGCCCCATCCTCACGCTGCATAGAGAAGAGGAAGTCAACCCCGCGCCGGACAGAGCTAGTCTCCGGGCCAAACCCGAGGAACCCAAGCCGCATCAGCGCGAGCGTCGTCAACCGCTGGGCGTCGCCCAACCAGACCAACTCACCCTTGCGCCACGCACCATCGGGTTCCTGTGCCGCAAGCAGCGGAGCCACAAGTGGGTCGTGCTCGCGCAAGGTATGCAGCTCGACCACCTCCGGGTCATCCCTGGCCTTGCCCAGCAACTCCTGTAGCACCAGCGCCCTCAAGCACGCCGACCGGTCGGCGAGGAGGAGGGGAATCAGGGAATCGGAGAATCGAGAATATGAGAAGAGAGAGCCGGAGGCGGAGAGTCCCTCCGTCGAACCGCTGTTCTCCGATTCTCGATTCTTGATTCTTCCATTCTCTGATTCTCTCATTCTTGCAGCTCCTTCCGGAGATAGGGCGCGGTCGGGGTAGCGCCTGCGGCAACCGCCTCGGGGGTGCCCTGGGCGATGACGCGGCCCCCGTCGGGCCCGCCGCCCGGGCCGAACTCGATGATCCAGTCGCAGGCTGCCAGGAGAAGCGTGTGGTGCTCGATCACAAAGGCGGAGTTCCCCGCCTCCACTAGCCGGTGCAGGACGCCGATCAGGCGGCCTATGTCTTCGAGGTGTTGGCCGACCGTCGGCTCATCGAGGATGTAGAGCGTTCCTGCGCGCTCGGACCGGCTGAGCTCGTCGGCAATCTTGAGTCGTTGCGCTTCCCCACCCGAGAGCGAGTAGCCCGGCTGGCGCAGGACGAGATAGCCCAGGCCCACATCCTGGACGGCTTGCAGTTTCCGGGCAAGGCCCTGTTCCTCGGCAAGGCGTTCGCCCAGCAGCGTTACCACTTCGTCGATGGTCTTGCCAAAGACATCCGGGAGGGCCACGCCGTTCAG
>JALHDK010000270.1 GCA_022838965.1 Actinomycetales bacterium
CGTGTATGCCGACAACCCCGACTATGCCTACATCCAGGCCCTGATCGCCAATGCTTCGGCGCTGCGCGAGACCGACAAGATCATCTTCACACCCGAGGGTAGCTCGCCCACGATCGTCGTGCCGGGCCCTGGCATCTACCCGACGGTCGAGACGACCCCGGCTGAGCCGGCAGCGCCCGCGGAGCCCGTCACGCCCTGACGAGACACGTCTTGGGGCTGACGCGGTTGACTGTGCAGAACCCTTGCGAGGGTGCGGAAACCCTCGCAAGGGAGAGGACGGGTTTGCCGGGGGTGGGACTTGCGCTAGACTCAGGCGCGTTGTTGGCCATCAATCACCTGTCGGAAATGGAACCGCGTGACCATAGAGACCATCAGCCCGCCCCTTGAAGCAGAACGCCAGGACGTGCGCGCGCATCTCATCGGGGGCGTGCCCGTCTCCGATGTCGAGGCGCTCGCGCCGCTGTTTGGCTCTGTCGGGCTCGATCCGGCCGTGTTGTTCGTCCCCGCGACGGAACCCTCGCAGCTCTCGCTCTTCGACCAACGCCCCGAGCCCCTGGTCGATGAGGCCTACTACGCTTTTCGCCAGGAGCTGACCGACCGGCGTGACCTCGCGCGGGCCGTTGCCGGCGACGCGGCGGTGGTCGCGCGACGGAAGGCGCTCGAGGCCGCGGGCCGGTGTTGGTGGCGGTCGGCTATGGCCCAGGTCGACCGGGCCCGGCGCCAGCCGGCTGCGCGACTGCGCGCAGCACTGATGGAGGGATTGGCCACGGCGGTGGCGCCGGTGGGCCTGCTCGACGCCCCGGCAGTGCACGCTGCCGGCGAGGGTTGGTGGGCCGCCCTGGGCCCTGAGCTCGTCCTGTTGCGCGCTCAGGGGACCTACGCCGCCGTGGAACGCGGCTTATGGGCGGAGGGTGGCGACGCGCCGTGCTTGACCGGAGACGAGGGCGAGGCCGGCGCCCGCGGGCGGGTCCTGGGCCGTTGGGAGGCGCACCTGCTTGAGGCCTTGGATGCCCGGGCTGCAGCGAGGATAGACGAAGTCGTGGCCGCCGTCGAGCACCTGTGGGACAAGTACCATACGTCGTTGCGCACGCTGGAGATCCGCCGATCTGAGCTCAAAGCGCGGTTGGACGGCCTTCTGCGCGAGCTGGGCTATGTCTGATCGGGCGCGGGCACCGGCGGCGATTGCCGTGGCAGACGCCGTCGCAGACGTCGTCGCAGACGCCTTGATCGAGACCCAGCGCCAGATCCTCGCCAAGCTGCGGTGGGTGGCCCTGGGGTTGCAGCAGGACCTGGCGATCGAGCGCCCTGGTCCCAGGGGGTGCGCCGTCAGCCCAGCCACCCTGGCCGAGGCGCTGGCGGCGTGCTGTGACCGGATCGAACAGGAAGGAGCTGTGCTGGACAAGCTGGTGCGGATGCGGCAAGGCTTACAGGCCGATCGGGAGTGGGAGCGAGCCGATGATAGAGAACGGGACAATGGGAATGGGAGATTCGCTGGCGCGATTTGAGGGCCGGCTGACTGCGCGTGACTGCAAGCGGAATATTGATCTGCCCTTTCGTGTGCCCGAGGGCTGCGGGCGACTGGAGATCGACTTCGAGTACAGCCCCTACCAGGTGGGGGATTTCCACAACCTGGTGACGTTGACGCTCTTCGATCCTGCCGGATTCCGCGGCGCCGGACACCGCGGTGGGGCGCGCCAGCAGGTGGTCCTTGCTCCGGATCTGGCGACGCCGGGCTATTTCCCGGGACCGGTCCCGGGAGGCGAGTGGGTCGTGACGCTCGACACGCACCTGATCATGCCGGGAGCCCCTCTGACGTACCGGCTGACCGTTCGTGTGAGCGCCGGCGCCGGCGACGAGACACCCCGGCCACCCCGGCCCGCGCCCGATGTCCCACCCCGTGGACCGGGCTGGTACCGCGGCGATCTGCACACGCACACGCACCACTCCGACGCGGATGACTTCCCGGTCGAGGCCCTGGCGGCAACCGCGCGGGCGGTGGGGCTCGATTTTGTCTTCCTGACGGATCACAACACGACGTCCGGGCTGCCGGCTATGGATGCGCTGAGCTCTCCGGAGCTGCTGACCTGTGGGGGGATCGAGCTCACGACCTTCTGGGGACACGC
>JALHDK010000271.1 GCA_022838965.1 Actinomycetales bacterium
CTGCGGGTTGGCGCGTGGCGCGAAGCGGCCCACGACCTGGGCGCGGTTCCTGCCCTGGCTAAAGATGACATCGACCTCGGTGCCGGGCCGCGCAACCACGAGTGCATCGTAGAGGTATTGTGCCGTGTCAGCATACTGGGTGAAGATGAGCACCTTACGACCGCGCAGCTCCGGTTCATCGAGCCGCGCCAGCAGGGTCTGGAGTTTGGCGTCGTGCGCGGGCGAGATCGGCGCCACGAGCCCCAGCATATGCTCGAGGACGGCCACATCATGGGCCACATCGGCGCGCAACGCCGCGGCCTCGAAGTCCTCGAGCCGGTAGCGCGTCGTGAGGGCCTCGAGCGCATCGACGAGCGACTGCTCCTCATCGGCGTCCGACCCACGGAGGAGCTCCTGGGCCTCATCTCCAGCAGCGACGATCCCCGCATCGAGCGCGGCGAGGAAGGCACGATGGGTGCGCAGCAGCGTCGCCACCGTCTGCCTGAAGGCGTGCACGCTTGACTCGAGGCGCTTGAACAGCATTACGCGCATGAGGCCGCGCAAGGTGGCGCCGGCTCGTCTGAGGTCGTCGTAGGGCGGGTGATCGCGGTGGCCGGGCTTCACGTAGCCCCAGAGGCCATAGCGGGCATAGGTGAGGGGCGCGCACGCGGATTGTGCGCTGTCGACTGGCGTGCCACCCGGTGGCGTAGCCGTGAGGCAGGCGCGCAGCTCGTCGTAGAGGCCCGCGTAGGTCGCCTCGATGCTGTACTCGACGGTTTGCAGATGGCGATCGGGGAAGAACTGCTTCCGCCCGCCCACCCAGACAAAGGCCTTGCGCTTCCCGTTACGATAGGGCGCGATGGCATCGGGGTCGACGCGCGCCCCGGTCTCCGCATCGTAGCCGTACCAGCGCAACACGTCGATGCGCCGCCGGCGGATCAGCAGGTGGGCCAGCAGCTCCGGGAGGCGCCGCTCGCCGGCCTCCACCAGCCGGAAGTAGTCGCGCAGGTGAGGTGGGTCGATCGGCAGGTCGGTGACGTCCTCGGGGTGGAAGAGTTTGAGCTGATTGTAGACATCCCAGAGCGACTTGTTGCGCGGGGTGGCGGTGAGCATGACCACGCGCCGCTCCCCGGTCGATAGGTAGCTCTGCAGGACGCGATAGCGCTGGTTCCCGGTGTTGCGGAAATTGTGGCTCTCGTCGATGAGGACGAAGTCGCGATAGCGAGTGCGCTCGTCGTGCAGCATCCACTCGGGGCCCAGCGCCTCATCCTCCTTGAGCATTCCCATCGACAGCACCCGCGCGTTGAGCTGGTAGGCCTCGTTGTAGTGTTCCCACATCTCGACGAGCGGGGGTGGGCAGATGATGAGCGGGCGGGCGCGGTCGTGGCGCTCGAAGTGCTTGACGATGGCAGCGCCGATGTAGGACTTGCCCAGGCCGACGACATCGGCGACGAAACAGCCGCCATAGCGCCGGATCATGGCGATGGCCTGGACGACGGCGCGCTGCTGGAACTCGGTAAGCACGCTCGTGATCTCGTCGTGCCAGAGGAGCTCCGCCCCATCGGCGCCCTCCAACTGGTCGCGCACCAACTCGTAGAGTGTTTTGAGATAGATCTGGTAGGGGGTGACCGTGGCGCGGGACCACGACGCCTGCAGTGCCTGCATCAGGTGGGCGTCGAAGTCCTGGGCATCGGCCCACAGCGCCTCAAACCAGGCGGTCAGCGCGGCATGGTTCTCGTTCCCGTTCACGATGACATTGAGCTCGGTGTTCGAGGCGATGCCGGAGAGGGTGAAGTTGCTGGAGCCGGTGATGGCGACGCCGTGTTCCAGGCGGGGCACCGGTTGTCCCTGCGTGTCGAAGGCCGGACCGTAGTCGAAGATGTAGGCCTTGGCGTGGAGCCGGCCCCGGGTATAGACGCGGACCGAAAGGCGCCCTGTCTCGATCAGGTCGATGAGGACGCTCACCAGCTCGGCGGCGGCATCGGTCTGGTCCATCGCTCCCAGGGTCTCGCCGACTGCGGCGGCGGTGCGGGCGGCGGACGCCTCCATAGCGGTGCGCTTGGGGAACTGCAGCGCCTCGGCGGCCTCGTGCACCTGCTCGATACGGCGATAGCCTTCAGCGATCTGCTCGATCGTCTCGCG
>JALHDK010000272.1 GCA_022838965.1 Actinomycetales bacterium
CGGTCGTCAGCGGCAGTTGGCGGGTGGCCTGCGAGTCGAAGGCGATCACGGAGTACCGCGCGCCCGGGAACGCCTCGGTGAGGGCGACGACGTCGGCACGCACCCCCTCCAGGCGGGGCTGGCCGTCGTTCCAGTCCTCGGCCGCCATGGACCCGGTGCGGTCGACGACGATGAACACGGCGAGCCGCGACGCCACCTCCGTCGACTCGGCGACCACGGCCGGGGTCGCCCCGATCGCCACGGTGGCCAGCACGAGGCCGAGCCGGCGCCACCACACGGTCCGGCCCCCCGGGGCGGCGCGCACGAGCGCGCGGACACTGACCCCGCCGAGCAGCAGCAGGACGAAGCCCAGCAGCCAGGGTTCCCACACGAAACGGAGCGTCATGTCCTCGCCCTCCAGCCCACGAGCACGAGCAGGGCCACGAGGGCGACCAGCCAGCCGTACCAGCGGTCGGGCCGGTCCACCTCCACCACCTTCGGGTCGGAGTCGAGTTCCGCGGCCTGCTGCGCCTGGATGTCCGCGATGATGCCCGCCACCGCGCCGGCGTCCGAGAGTTCGTAGAACAGCCCTCCCCGGGAGGTGATCACCTCCTCGTACTCCGCGCGTGCGGCCGGCTCGGCGAACTCGGCGGCGTAGAGGGCGTGGACCCGCACCCCGCGCTCGTCGGCGAAATCCGCGGCCTCGGCCAGCGTGAACACGGGGATGCCGGCCACCTGGTTGTCGGTGGCCAGGATGATGGTGCGGGCCCGCTCCGTGTCCGCGAGGTCGAAGGACAGGACACAGTTCGCCAGGCCGTCGCCGATGAGGGAGGACTGCGAGTCGGACCAGGACACGGTCCCGGCGAACCACTCCTCGAGGAGGCGGATGTCCTCCGGTCCGAGGAACGGGGAGAAAAGGTTCAGCGAGAGCAGCTCGGCGCCCCGGCGCAGCTCCTCCTCCACCAGGGCGTAGTCATCGGTGAGGGGGAAGACCACCCGGGTGGTCGCGTTCCAGATGTTGAGGGCGATGCGCTCCCCCTGGAAGGAGGGCACCATGGCCTGGAAGGCCCGCAGCACGCTCGAGTCGAAGGGGAGCATCGAGCCCGAAACGTCGAGGCAGAGCACGATGTCCCGGGTGGCGAGCCGCTCGTCCTGCACCACGCGGTCGACGGGCCGGCCGGCGAGGGCCGCCGCTACCAGCCCGGCGAGGAGCACCACGGCCACCACGGTGGCGACGGCCAGCCGGCGGAGCAGCAGCCGCCACCGGAAGGCCGGCAGGGCGAGGACGTAGGCCGAGTTGGCCACCCAGATCCGCCGGCGCTCCTCCACGCGGGGCCGGGCGGCGAACCAGCCGGCAAGACCCGCGCCAACCACCAGCGCACCGGCCACCCATGCGAGGACGGGACTGATCACCGCGCCATCACCTCCCGGGTCATCCGGATCGAGGTCTCCGCCTCCACCCGCGAATCGCGGGAGAAGGACGGTTGCTCGTACCGGGCGAGGAGGGGGCCGAGTCCGGTGCGGGGGAAGGTCTCGGCGACCTCGGCGCGGGACATCCAGGTCAGGTCGCGGCCCGTGCGCTCCGATCCGTACTCCCGCACCAGGCGCGCCAGGGCGAGGTGCAGCTCACGCAGGTCGAGCTCGCCGGCGCGGAACCGCGCGTAGAGCGCGTCCACCCGGCGGTCCCACGACGCGGTCACCGGCGGCGGGCCCGCCGGTGCGGCAGGGGGGCGCCGCAGGAACATCCACACGAGCCACGCGATCGCGGCACCCACGAGCAGGACCCCGAGCACGAGCACCCACCAGGCGTAGAGGACCGGCGGGTCAACGGCGGGCACGGCGCTGCCTCCGCAGGACATCGACGAGCACGTCGACGACGTCGCCGGAACCCCGGACCACACCCCGTTCGATGCCCCGCCGCCGCAGCATCGCCGCGGTCGCCGCCGCCCGGGCCGCGACGGCGGCCTCCGCCTCGCGCAGGATCGCGGGGTCGTCCCGCACGAAGTCGGGCAGGTACCCCCCGTCGACGTCGACGACGACGCCGTCCCGCGCCGTCACGGCGGCCGGGCTGAGGTCCGCGATCGCCACGACGATCACCTCGTGCCGCGTGCGCAGGCGCCGCAGGTCCATCTCGTTCGCC
>JALHDK010000273.1 GCA_022838965.1 Actinomycetales bacterium
GAACCGGCTCAGGTCGAGCGGAACGTCGTAGGTCAGGGTCGAGTTGAACTGGTGGCTCTCGGCGGTCACCGGGATCGGGCCGGTGAGTGTCGGAACCAGAGCGCGGGTGTCGGGCATGACGGCGTCCTCTCCGATGAGACAGCTTCAGGTCAAGCCTAGGCTCATGCGGGAGGCGGTTGTCCCGGGACGGATGACGTCCCAGTGTTCGGCGGATGGCGGTCAGGCGACCTGGCGGCGTAGCCAGCGCCAGGTCCCCACGGCTGCGGGGAGTGCGAGCCAGAGCAGGCTGGTGACCGTCAGTTGCCACCACTGGACGCCCGCGATCGTGCCGTTCTGCAGCGCGAGGGTCGATGGGGTCGGGACGAGCCAGGGGGCTACCTGGCTCATCGTTTCCCAGACCGTGGCGACGTTGGCGACCAGGCCCCACAGCATGGGCACGGTGAGGAAGGCGACCAGACCCGCAGCGCTGTGCAGCAGGAGCAGACCGAACGCCGCACCGGTGGCGGTGTTGAAGAACGTCATCGCGACGAGGCCACCCAGTTGGGCTGCGGGCAGGTCCCAGGAGGCGGTGAACCCGGCGCCTCGCAGGCCGGCCACGACGGCTGCCCCTATCGCCAGCGCGAGGACGTTCAGCAGCGTGGTGGCGAGGGCCAGGACGGTGCCCTTCGCCGCCAGCACCCGGCCGCGCCGGGGCTCGAGGGCGAACGTCGTCATCGCGGTGCGCTGCGACCACTCACCGGTCAGCGTCAGGACGCCGAGGAGTCCCAGGAACGTCCCGAAGACACCCCCCACGGCTCTCGTTGTGGAGATCCATGACACGCCCATCGTGGGGTCCGTCCGGGACACCTGGAGCTGCATCACGGTGTGCAGGAGCAGCATCCCGGCGGTGACGAGGGCGCCGGCGACCAGCAACCAGTGGCTGGCACGCGTGTCGACCAGCTTGCGGGTCTCGACCTCGACGAGGCGGGCGAAGGAGGAGTGGGCGGCTGGACGGTGCCGCGCGGACGATCCGTCGTCAGTGATGAACGGACCGATGGAGGGGACGGCGGTGGACGTGGTGGTGGTCATGCGACGGCTCCGATCTGGGTGCGGGAGGTAGCGGCGGTGAGCTCGAGGAACATCTCCTCCAGGCTCCGCCCGGTACCGAGGAGTTCGGCCACGGGGCCGTGTGCCACGACGTGTCCGTGGCCGATGAGCACGAGATGGTCGGCGATCTGCTCGACCTCGTGGAGCAGGTGCGACGACAGCAGCACGGCACCTCCCGCGTCCGCGAACCGCCGCAGCAACTCGCGCATCCACACGATGCCCTGGGGATCGAGGCCGTTGGCCGGCTCGTCCAGGATCAGCACCTGGGGTGAGCCGAGGAGCGCGTGGGCGATGCCGAGCCGCTGGCGCATGCCGAGGGAGTAGGCGCCGACACGGCGGCTGGCCTCGGCCCGGGTGAGTTGCACGAGCTCGAGCACCTCGTCCACGCGGGCGGCTGCGACGCCGAGGGTGCGCGCGCCGAGGCTGAGGGTCTCGCGTCCGGTTCGGCCGGCGTGCTGGGCCGAGGCGTCCAGCAGGACCCCCACGGACGCCCCCGGGTTGGCGAGCCGGGCGTAGGGCTTGCCGAGCACGGTGGCGGTACCGGCGTCCGGCCGGGTGAGTCCGACCAGGCAGCGTAGGGTGGTCGATTTGCCGGCGCCGTTTGGTCCGAGGAAACCGGTGATGGTGCCGGGAGCGACGTTGAACGAGATGTCCTCGACAGCGGTGACGGCGCCGAAGCGTTTGATGAGGTGTGCCACGTTGATCATGGCTTCAGCCCACCTCAGCCACCCGGTGCCCGGCAACGGGCAAAGGGCGACGGTTCGGGCTCCGATGGTCCCGAGATCGGGACCCCGGCCATCGACTTAGGTCGATGGCCATCCAGCCGGACGGACGTGACGTGTCACCACCACCGCACCCTACGCTGGTCGCATGTCCACACCCGCGAGCCTGCCCAGGGTCGAGCCCGCGTGCGGCGACCAGGCCCCGCCCGTGGGTCGCACGGGCCTGGCGTGGCGGTACACGCTGGCGTCCCTTCCGTTGCTGGTGGGGCTGTCGTCCCTCGCGCTGGACTGGCCGGCCGATCCGCTGGC
>JALHDK010000274.1 GCA_022838965.1 Actinomycetales bacterium
ACCCGTGCCCGGGAACCAGACGAAGGGGATGGACCGGCGATCGGCGTAGCGGATCTGCCTGCCGAACTTCTCCGCCGTCGGCGAGGTCTCGGTCGGGATACCGCGGGCGCGCAACGCCCGCGCGACGGCGTCCGAGGCGGGACGGCTGGCCTCGTCGGTGACGGCGACCAGCACCGCCGTCGGGACGGGACGGCTGGCGGTGACGGTGCCGAGGATCCGCGACATGATGCGGGAGATCCCGAGGGACATCCCGACGCCGGGGAAGGTGCGCCGGCCGTCGGACACGAGCGAGTCGTACCGGCCGCCGGAGGCGATCGACCCGAGTCCCTCCTGTCCGGTGAAGCTGGTCTCGTACACCGTGCCCGTGTAGTAGTCGAGACCGCGCGCGATGCTCAGGTCCGCCACGAGCCGCCCGGGCATGTGGCGCCGGCCGGCGGCGACCACGCGCGTGAGTTCCTCGAGACCCTCCTCGAGCAGCGGACCGCGGGGTCCGAGGGCCAGCACGGCCTCGGCGAAGGATTCGTCCTCGGCGGTGATCGCGGCGAGCGCGAGGGCGGCCTCCGCCTGCCCGGGGGTGGTGCCCACTCCCTCGACGAGCTCCTCCGTCACCCCGCGCGGACCGATCTTCGACAGCTTGTCGATCGCGCGGAGGGTCCCCTCGACGTCGGCGATCCCGATGGCCTCGTAGAAGCCCTGCGAGACCTTGCGATTGTTGACGCCGATGCGGAAGCGCGGGATCGGCAGGCCGTCCAGCGCCTCCGCGATCACGAGGGGCATCTCGACCTCGAACTCGAAGGGGATGGAGTCCTGGCAGACCACGTCGATGTCCGCCTGCGTGAACTCCCGGAACCGGCCCTCCTGGGGGCGCTCCCCGCGCCATGCCTTCTGGATCTGGTAGCGCTTGAAGGGGAAGACCAGCTCGTTGGCGTTCTCGAGCACGTACCGGGCCAGCGGAACGGTCAGGTCGAAGTGCAGGGCGAGCTGACGCTCGCGGGCGGTGTCGGCCTCGTCGTGCAGCCGACGGAGGACGTAGACCTCCTTGGAGGTCTCCCCTTTGCGGAGCAGGTCCTCCAGCGGCTCGACCGCGCGCGTCTCGATCCCCGCGAAGCCGTGTAGCTCGAAGGTGCGGCGAACGTGGTCGAGCACGTGCTGTTCGACCATCCGGCCGGCCGGCGTCCACTCGGGGAAGCCGGAGAGGGAGAGGCGGGACATGGATGCATCCTTCCAGAGTCGGGGCCGCTCCCCCGTCAGCGGGAACGACGGCGCGCGAGGTAGGGGTTGGTGGCCAGCTCGTGTGCCATCGTCGTGGCCGGACCGTGTCCCGGGAGCAGCCACGCCCCCGGATCCACCACCTGTCGGAGGGTGCGCAGCGTCCACTCCATGACGTCCGGATCTCCCCCCGGCAGGTCGGTGCGTCCGATGGAGCCGCGGAAGACCACATCGCCCGTCAGCGCCACCGCCGCAGCCGGGACGGGCGTCGGCAGCTCCTCCCGCAGCCATCCGGGGGCGTCCCAGCCGCCCGCGAGAAAGTGGACCGTGGAGCCCTCGGTGTGACCCGGCGCGGGCAGCGAGCGCACCGTGACACCGGGCACCACCTCCGCGCCCCCGCCGGTGAGGAGCGCCTCGGGCAGCGGCTCCACCCGTGCCGGGCGCCGCCACGCGCCGAGGAAGTCACCCAGGCCCGGTATCCCCAGGCTCGCGAGGGGGTTCTCGAGCCGGTACAGGTCCGGCGGCGGGACCAGGACGGGCCGGTCGCCGGCCACCGCGGCGGCGTCCCACACATGGTCGGGGTGGCCGTGGGTGAGGAGCACGCACCCGAGATCGAGCTGATGGGCGTCGAGCACCTCGCGGACCGCGGCGGCGGTCCCGAGCCCGGGGTCGACGGCGACGGCGGTCCCGCCGTCGACGGCGGCGACGACGTAGCAGTTCTCGTCGAACAGGGACGCGGCGACGCGCTCAAGGATCACCCCACGATGGTACCCGCAGCGGCCGCACCGCCTCCGGGCGGCCGGGGCCCGGAGGGCCCGTTCCGTGGTGGAGGTCCGAGCGCCGTGCAATAGACTCGAACTCTGTGGTGCCAGCTGCGCACCCACCCGCGACGCCATGTTC
>JALHDK010000044.1 GCA_022838965.1 Actinomycetales bacterium
CATCTTCGTGGACGAGATCGACGCCGTCGGCCGGCACCGGGGCGCGGGCCTCGGCGGCGGGCACGACGAGCGCGAGCAGACCCTCAACCAGCTGCTCGTGGAGATGGATGGCTTCGACGTCAACACCAACGTCATCCTCATCGCCGCCACCAACCGCCCGGACGTGCTGGACCCCGCGCTGCTGCGGCCCGGCCGCTTCGACCGGCAGATCGCCGTCGAGGCACCCGACCTCAACGGGCGGCTCGCGATCCTGACCGTGCACGCCAAGGGCAAGCCCATGTCCGCCTCGGTCGACCTCCGGCAGGTGGCGAAGCGGACACCCGGGTTCACCGGGGCGGACCTCGCCAATGTGCTCAACGAGGCCGCCCTCCTCACGGCCCGCTCGAACGCCCAGCTCATCGACAACCGGGCCCTCGACGAGGCGATCGACCGTGTGATCGCCGGACCCCAGAAGCGCACCCGCGTGATGAACGAGAAGGAGAAGAAGATCACGGCCTACCACGAGGGCGGGCACGCCCTGGCGGCGGCCGCGCTCCGCTACACCGACCCGGTCACCAAGGTGACGATCCTCCCGCGCGGCCGGGCGCTCGGCTACACGATGGTGATGCCGACGGAGGACAAGTACTCCACCACCCGGAACGAGCTGCTGGACCAGCTCGCCTACGCGATGGGCGGACGCGTGGCGGAGGAACTGGTGTTCCACGATCCCACCACCGGCGCCTCGAACGACATCGAGAAGGCCACCGCGATCGCCCGCAAGATGGTCACCCAGTACGGCATGAGCGAACGGGTCGGAGCCGTGAAGCTGGGGATCTCGGACTCGGAGCCGTTCCTGGGGCGGGACATGGGCCACCAGCGGGACTACTCGGAGGAGATGGCGGGGATCATCGACGACGAGATCCGCCGGCTCCTGGACGAGGCGCACGACGAGGCGTGGGAGATCCTCAGCGAGTATCGCGGGGTGCTCGACGAGCTGGTCCTCGCGCTGCTCGAGCGGGAGACCCTAAACGAGAAGGAGCTGTCCGTGATCTTCGCGTCCGTGCGGAAGCGCGATCCGCGCCCGGTGTGGCACTCCAGCCCGCAGCGGCCCGTCTCGGCGATCCCGCCGATCACCACCCCGGGTGAGCGGGCCGCGGGCACCCACGGCCAGCTGCCGCAGGACCAGGCCGCCGCGGCGAGCGAGGCGGCGTTCGAGACCGGCCAGGGCGGCGTGGTTGACACCCCGATTGCCGGGGGCCGGTGATGGAGCGCCGGTATGACGCCGCCGGCGTCGAGCGGGCGGTCCGTGACCTGCTGGTCGCGATCGGCGAGGACCCCACGCGGGAGGGGCTGCGCGGAACCCCGGAGCGGCTGGCGCGCTCCTTCCGCGAGATCTTCGCCGGGCTCTACCACGATCCGGCGGACGTGCTCGAGACGGTCTTCGACCTCGGCCACGAGGAACTCATCCTCGTCCGCGACATCCCGCTGTACTCGATGTGCGAGCACCACCTGCTGCCCTTCCACGGTAAGGCACACGTGGGTTACCTGCCCGGGGAGGGCGGCCACGTCACGGGCCTCTCCAAGGTCGCCCGGCTCGTCGACGGCTTCGCCCGGCGCCCGCAGGTGCAGGAGCGGCTCACCTCCGAGATCGCCGACGCACTCGTGGAACGGCTGGGGGCCAAGGGCGTGATCGTCATCATCGAGGCTGAGCACCTCTGCATGTCCATGCGCGGCATCCGCAAGCCGGGGTCCAGAACCATCACCTCCGCCGTCCGCGGGCACCTCCGCCACCCCGCGACCCGAGCCGAAGCCATGAGCCTCCTCCTCCCGGGACGCTAGATGAACCTCTTCGGAGCTGGTCGCACCCTGGTCATGGGCGTTGTCAACGTCACACCGGACTCCTTCTCCGACGGCGGCCGGTGGCTCGCCCCCGAGGCGGCCCTCGCCCACGCGCGCCGCCTCGTCGACGACGGCGCGGACATCCTCGACATCGGCGGCGAGTCCACCCGCCCGGGCGCGCGGCGCGTGGACGCGGCCACCGAGTGCGAGCGCGTCCTCGGCGTCGTGCGCGACCTCGTCGCCGAGGGCCACACCGTCTCCGTGGACACCGTGAACGCCGTGACCGCGCACGCCGCCGTCGCCGCGGGCGCCGCGATCATCAACGACGTGTCCGGAGGGCTTGCCGATCCGGACATGCTGCGGGTGATCGCCGACACCGGCGTGACCTACGTGCTGCAGCACTGGCGCGGCACGCCCGAGACCATGAACTCCCTCGCACACTACGACGACGTGGCGGGCGAGGTGATCGCCGAGCTGCGCGCGCGGCTGGACGCCGCCGCGGACGCCGGGGTGCGGGCCGGGCAGGTGATCCTCGACCCCGGCCTCGGGTTCGCGAAGGACCACCACCACAACTGGGAGATCCTCGCCCACCTGGACCGGTTCGGCGAGCTGGGCCACCCCCTGCTCGTCGGTGCCTCCCGGAAGCGGTTCCTCGCCGACGTCGTCCCCCCGGCTCTCGCGGCCCAGCCCCTGGAGCGGGACCACGCCACCGCCGCCCTCAGCGCGCTGCTCGCCAGCAGGGGGGTATGGGCGGTCCGGGTGCACGACGTGCGGCCCTCGCGCGACGCCGTGCGGGTGGCCCAGATGTGGGCGGCACACGAGAAGGGCTTCCACCCGTGAGCGACGTCATCTGGCTGAGCGGGATCTCCGCGCACGCGCATCACGGCGTGTTCTCCTTCGAGCAGCGCGAGGGCCAGCGGTTCGTGCTCGACGTCGGCTACGAGCTGGACACACGGCCTGCGGGCCGTACTGACGACGTCGGGATGACGGTTTCCTACGGGGACGTCGCGGCCGCGGTGCACCGCGTGCTGATCGGGCCGCCGTTCCGCCTGCTCGAGACGCTCGCGGAACGGGTCGCGGCGACCGTCCTCGCCTTCAGGGGCGTCACGGCGGCGACGGTGGTGGTGCACAAGCCCGAGGCCCCCCTGGCGGTGCCGTTCACCGACGTGTCGCTCACCATCCGGCGGACCCCGCTCACCGCCGTGCCGCGCGAACCGGTGCGCAGCGTGCTCGCCCTCGGGGGAAACCTGGGGGACGTTCCGGGCACGCTGCGAACCGCCGTGGGAGAACTGCGCCGGGTGCTGGGGGAGGTGCGTGTGGGACCCCTGGTGCGGACGGCCGCGATGACCCTCCCGGACACCCCGCCGCAGCCCGACTACTGGAACACCGTCGTCGAGGTGCACACGCGCCTGTCGGCCGCGGAGGTGCTGGAGCTCTGCCACCGCCTCGAGACGACGCACGGGCGTACCCGGGAGACCCGGTGGGGCCCGCGCACCCTGGACATCGACGTCGTCGCGCACGGCGACATCCGTTCCGCGGACCCCGCCCTCACGCTGCCGCACCCGGGGGCGGTCACGCGGGCCTTCGTGCTTCTGCCGTGGGCCGCGCTCGACCCCGGCGCCTCCCTCGAGGGCCGGACGGTGGGGGAGCGGGCCGCGGCGCTCGCGGACCAGATCCTGGAACGGGTGGACGCGTGGGTCTGATGCGGTTGACAAGCTGGACCACCCTCGGCCTGGTGGCGCTCGGCAGCGCCCTGGCCAGCTGGGTGGTCCTCGATGTGGCGGCCACGCTCGGCCTGGTGGTCATCCCCCAGCCCTGGTTCACCGCCGCCTTCCTCGTGCTCGTGGCACTCTGGCTGCTGGTGCGGGGCCGGGGCGTGCGCCGTATGGTGGCCGGCGAGCCGACCCGCATGACCCCGCTGCTCGCCGCGCGGGTGGTCAGCTTCGCGAAGGCGTCGTCGCTCACCGGGGCCCTGCTGGGCGGCTGGTTCGTCGCCCAGTTCGTGTGGGCCTCCGGGAACCCCGGCGCCCCGCTCAACCGGGACATCATGGTGGGCGCGGTGATCGATCTCGCCGCCAGCCTCGTCCTGGTGGGTGCCGGGATGCTGGTGGAACACTGGTGCCACGTGCGGCCGCCGGACGACGACGAGCCCACCGCCAACCATCCGACCGCCTCTGCCGCCTGAGGAGCCCGATGAGTCACCCCGAGCGCCCGGACCCCTTCAGTCCCGGGGGCATCACCTTCACACCGGTGTCCCCCGCGCTGATCCCCGTCCGGCTGATCTCCGCGGCCCTCGGCCTGCTCCCCCTCCTCCTCGGCGGGGTGCTGCTCGGCCTGCTCGTCCACCCCTGGTGGTGGTCCCTCGCCGGCCTCGGCGTCCTGATCCTGGCGTGGCTCGTCTGGCTGGTACCCCGCCAGGTGCGCGCGCTCGGCTACGCGGAGGCGCAGGACGACCTGGTGATCCGGCGCGGCATCATGTTCAAGTCGATGAGCGTGGTGCCGTACGGCCGCATGCAGTTCGTGGACGTCCACCAGGGGCCGCTGGACCGGATGTTCGGCATCTCCCAGGTGCAGTTGCACACCGCCTCCGCCACCACCGACGCCGTCCTGCCGGGGTTGCCGGCGGCCGAGTCCGCCCGGCTGCGGGACCGCCTGACCGCGCGCGGTGAGGCGCGCCTCGCCGGGCTGTGACCGCGCCGACCCCGCCCGAGCCGCTCGGGCAGACGCCTGCCGGCCCCGCCGCCCCGGAGCCGGCGGCACCACCCGCGGACTCGGCGATCTGGCGGCGCGTCCACCCCGCCACCCCGCTGATCAACGCGTGGAAGACCCTCAGCATCCTGGTGGCTGTCATCGCCTTCAACATGCTCGACGAGCTGGGACCGCTGCTCGAGTCGGTGGGCCGCTTCCCGGTCCTTCAGGTGATGCTGGCCGTGCTCGCCGGCGCCGTGATTGTGCTGGCCCTCGCGTTCGGCTACTCGTGGCTGGCGTGGAGACGGATGCGCTACGCCATCGGGGAGGACGCGGTCTACTTCCACCACGGCATCCTGTTCCGCAACCAGCGGCATGCCCGGCTCAACCGCATCCAGGGGGTCGACATCGTCCGCCCGCTGCTCGGGCGGCTCGTGGGGCTCTCGGCGGTGAACATCGAGACCGCCGGAGGGCAGCAGTCCCACATCCGCGTGCAGTACCTGAAGGATGAGGAGGCCGAGCGGGTGCGCGCCGAGGTGCTCGGCCGGGCCGCCGGTCTGCGGGCACTGGCCGGGGCGGATCACACGGCGGGTCCCGTGTTCGCCCAGGCCCCCGAACGTCAGATCTATGCCCTGCGCGTGGGGGACCAGCTCCTCAGCCTCGTGCTCTCGCCGCTGATGGTCCTCGCCGTGCTGGGCCTGGCGACCCTCGTCCCGGCCGTGCTGTTCGCGGACTCGTTCTGGACCCTCTTCGCGGTGCTGCCGGCGGCCCTGGCCTTCGCGGGCGCCATGATGGGCCGGTTCGTCAACGAGTTCAACTTCACCCTCGCGATCTCCCCGGACGGCGTGCGGCTCCGCCACGGCCTGCTCTCCACCCGCGCCCAGACGATCCCGCCGGGCCGCGTCCAGGCCATCCAGCTGACGCAGGGCCTCCTGTGGCGGCTCAAGGGCTGGTGGCGCGTGGAGGTCAACGTCGCGGGCTACGCCACCCCCTCGGGGCAGGACGGCAACCAGCCCCGCAACGTCCTCGTCCCGGTCGCCACCCGGGAGGAGGCGGTCACCGCGCTCTGGCTCGTGCTGCCGGACCTGGGCGTCGACGACCCGGACGCCGTCGTCCAGGCGGCACTCGCGGGCACCCTCGACGACGCCGGGTTCCTGCACTCCCCGCGCTCCGCCCGCTGGGTGGATCCGGTGAAGTGGCGCCGCAACGGCCTCCTCATCACCCGCACCGCCCTGGTGCTGCGCAACGGGAGGCTGACCCGCCGGGTCAGCGTGGTGCCGCACGAGCGGACCCAGTCGCTCGCCATCCAGCAGGGACCGTGGGAGCGGCGTCTGGGGCTCGCCGACTTCCGGGCGGACTCGGTCCCCGGTCCGGTGAGCACCCAGGTGCATCACCTGCCGGCGATGCTCGCCCAGCAGGTGTTGTTCGAACAGGCGGAACGTGCCCGGATCGCGCGGGGCAGGGAGGGGCCAGAGGAGTGGATGAGGCGGGTCGGGGTCGTGGAGGCGCCGGAGTGACCGCGCAGCCCAGGCTCGGGATCGGGGTGGTCGGCGCGGGGCGGGTCGGGACGGTGCTCGGCAACGCGCTGCGGTCGCTGGGGCACGCCGTCGTCGGGGCGACCGCCGTCTCGGACGCCTCGCGGGAACGCGTCGAACTGCTGCTCCCCGGAGTCCCGGTCCTGTCGGTGGAGGAGGTGATCCGCCGTGCCGAGGTGGTGCTGATCACCGTGCCGGACGACGCGATCGCCGGCGTCGTGGCCGGGGCGGCCACCCTGGGGTTGTGGCAGGTCGGCCAGATCGTGGTCCACACCTCCGGCGTCCACGGCCTCGACGTCCTCGAGCCGGCGCGGGCCGCCGGCGCCCTGCCCCTCGCGATCCACCCCGCGATGACGTTCACCGGGACCTCCGTGGACCTCGCACGGCTCTCGGGCTGCCCCTTCGCGGTGACGGCGCTGACCCCCCACCTGCCCATCGCCCAGGCCCTCGTGGTGGAGATGGGCGGGGAGCCGTTCGTGGTGGCGCCCGCCGACCGGCCCGCCTACCACGCCGCCCTCACCCACGGCGCGAACCACCTCGTCACGCTGGTGGCCCAGGCCGAGCGGATCCTGGCGGCCACCGGCGTCGCCGATCCGGGCCGCCTGCTCTCCCCCCTCCTCCACGCCGCGCTCGAGGGCGTGCTCGCCGAGGGCGAACTCCGCCTCACCGGGCCGGTGGTGCGCGGCGACGTCGGCACCATCCGCACGCACCTCGCCGCGCTCGCCGAACTGCGGGTCGAGGACGACGTCGCGGCGGGATACCGCGCGATGTGTGCCCTCACGGCACGCCGCGCGGCGGACAATGGGCGCATCCCGGCGGACACGGCACGCGAGATCGTGGAACTGGTGCAGGGGAGGGTCATGTGAGGGTCGCGCGGACGAGAGCGGAGCTCGCCACCGGACTGGCGGAGCTGCCCGGCACGCGTGCGCTGGTGATGACCATGGGCGCGCTGCACGAGGGGCACCTCACCCTGGTGCGCAGGGCCCGGGCGCTGGCGGACCACGTGCTGGTGTCCATCTACGTCAACCCGCTCCAGTTCGGGCCGAACGAGGACTTCGACTCCTACCCCCGCGACCTGGAGGCGGACCTCGCCCTGCTGGCGCCGGAGGGCGTGGATCTGGTGTTCGCACCCGGCGACGCCGAGGTCTACCCCCGGGAACCGCTGGTGCGCATCGATCCCGGCCCGGTGGCCCGGATCCTGGAGGGGCGCACACGTCCGGGTCACTTCGCGGGCGTGCTGCAGGTGGTTCACAAGGTGTTCAACCTCACGCGGCCGGACGTTGCGCTATTCGGCCGGAAGGACGCCCAGCAGCTCGCCCTCGTGGCCACGATGGTGGAGGACCTGGACATGGGGGTCCGCATCGAGCCGGTGGAGATCGTGCGCGACGACGACGGCGTCGCCCGCTCGTCCCGGAACGCGTATCTCAGCGCGGCGGAGCGCGCGGAGGCCCGGGCCCTCTCGCGGGCCCTGCGCGCCGCGGCCGCAGCCGCGGGCGCCGGACCGGAGGCCAGCCTCGCCGCCGCCCGTGCGGTGCTCGACGGCGCGAAAGGCGTCCGGCTCGACTACCTTGTTCTCGTGGACCCCGCCACCTTCACCGACCTGCCCGCGGACGCCACCACGGGCCTGATGGCGGTGGCGGCCTGGGTGGGCACCACGCGGCTCATCGACAACGCACTCCTGACCTTCGAAGGGCGCCGCTCATGACCTCGCTGCTCCGCCCCATGATGATCTCCAAGATCCACCGGGCCACGATCACCGACGCGGACCTGCACTACGTGGGGTCCATCACCGTGGACAGCGACCTGCTGGAGGCGGCTGACCTCCTCCCGGGACAGCAGGTGGACGTGGTGGACGTGACGAATGGCAACCGGCTCACCACGTACGTGCTGCCCGGCGAGGCCGGCAGCGGTGAACTCTGCATCAACGGCGCCGCTGCGCACCTCATCCACGCGGGTGACATCGTGATCCTCATGGCCTACGGCCTGATGAGCGACGAGGAGGCGCACACCTACACCCCGCGGGTGGTGTTCGTGGACGAGAACAACACCCCCATCGACATCAGCGGGGAGCCGGGCAGGGTGCCCGACACGGAGGCGGGCCAGGCGCCGAACATGCTGCCGACCGGGGTGCCGTTCCGCGCGCGGTCTGCCCCGCACCACTCCGGGGAGAGCGACGAGGACGCCCTGGGGGTGTAAGCGCGGCGCGGGTCCGGGCGGCACGCCGCGCACTTCCCCGGGCCGTTCTTGTCGGTGGCCGCGGGAATAATGGTGGCGTGGACAAAGGCCAAAGGCTCAGCCCAATCTTCTGGGCCAAGTCGAGCGCGGGGGGCCGTGCACACTCGCTGGTCGGCCATCTTCTCGACACGGCGGCCGTGGGTGAGATCCTCTGGGACCAGTTCTTCGCGGCCAACTTCCGGAAGCGCGTGAACGAGGCTGCCGGTCCTGGGCGATCAGGGCGGGATCTTTTCGTCTGTTTGTGTGTGCTGCACGATATCGGGAAGGCGACCCCTGCCTTCCAGGCGAAAGCTTTGGGCAGCCACGAGGCACTGCTTCGGGGACTTCGAGATGCGCGCTTCACTCTGCCCCTTGCGGTAGGCCACGCGATGAGGCAATGGCCGCATCCCCGGGCGTCGGTGATCATCGCGCGGGAGCTGCTCGCTCAACTCGGGGCTGTCAACTGGGACTGGGTCTTGCCACTCCTTGAGGGTCACCACGGGAAATACGGGCACGCACCCCGGAAACTGAAGCCTGAGTACCTGGCTGCACATGGCGATCAGCAGTGGCGCGATGCGCAGCAGCGTCTCGCTCGGGAAGTCGTTGCCGAGGCAGGGATCGACCTCGGGGAGTGGGAACTGGCCACACCCACGCGCGGAGTCCAACTTGCCTTGGGGGGATTCCTGGCCATGGCGGACTGGATCGCGTCGTCGGACTTCTTCGCCGGCGACACAATGGCGGGTCTCACGATGGAGGAGGCACGCGAACGCGCTGCGATCGCGTGGAGGTGCCTCGGATTGGTGCACGGTTGGGACATTGATCTGCTGATGGATTCCGCCGCAGGGTTCACCTCTCGATTCTCCGTGCCCCCGCGGCCATTGCAGGTCACCGTTCTTGAGGCAGTCGCGCGCATGAGAACGCCCGGGCTGGTCGTGATTGAGGCTCCCATGGGAGAGGGGAAGACCGAGGCGGCGCTCGCCGCTGCCGAGTTGCTCGCACGCGGTCACGGTTGCAGCGGACTCGTGTTCGCCATGCCCACACAGGGAACCACCGACGCGATGTACACCCGGGTGCGAGAGTGGATGACCCAAGTGGATCCGACTGTGCCCGTCTCCCTGCTGCACGGCAAGGCGATGCTCAACGAGGAGTGGTACGACCAGTTGGTCTGTCACGGAGTCAGCGACATACACGCGGATGAGTACGGGATGGAGGACACTTACGGCGCGCGTGTCGAGACCACTCGGGCTCCGTCCTCGTGGCTGCTTGGCCGGCACCGGGGACTGCTCTCGCCCGTCACGGTGGCGACCATCGATCAGGTCCTGTGGGCTGCCACCCGGACGAAATTCGTAGCACTCAGACACGCGGGTCTGGCAGGTAAGGTGGTGATCATCGACGAGGTGCACACCTATGACGCCTACATGTCGGTCTTTCTGCGTGAACTGTTGCGATGGTGTGCTCGCCTTGGGGCCCCCGCACTCCTGATGTCGGCGACGTTGCCGCCCTCTGTCAGGCAGGAACTTGTTGGTGCCTGGTGCGAAGGCGCAGGCGTACCACCTCATGCGGCAGAATCAGCCGGATATCCTGCGGTGCTGACAATGGAGCGTGGCGCCACCTTCGTGGACCACTGTGAGCAGTTCCGGCCCGACCTGGCTGTCACGGTCGAGGTGCTCTCTGCATCGCCTGATGACTTGCTTGCCGTCGGCTCGGCCATCCACCGCGAAGTGGCGGACGGAGGTTGCGCTCTCACCATCATGGACACCGTGGATCGTGCTCGCGGCGTGTGGCTGGCTTTGAAGGAGCGTGGCGTACGAGCCCTGCTCATTCATGGACGGTTCACGGCCGCGGAACGAGCCCGGCGCACTACGGAGGCGTTGCGGCTGATGGGACCTGCCGGGAACCGGCCGGCGGAGCCGTTCGTGGTGGTGGCAACCCAGATCGCTGAACAGAGTTTTGATGTGGACGCCGATGTCCTCTTCACTGATGTCGCCCCGATTGACCTCCTGCTCCAGAGGATCGGGCGCCTCCATCGACACAACGCCACGAAGCGACCCGACCGCCTCCGCAACCCGCGAGTCTTCGTGACGGGCCTTGAGCCATCGACGCCCGAGTGGTCTAAGCCCATTGGCTGTGTCTACCGTGAACTGCCCCTCCTTGCGACCGCGGCCAACCTTCGCTCTCCCGCCTTGTGGTCGATCCCATCGGACGTTCCTGCCCTGGTGGCTGCGGCATATGCGCCCGCATGGAGCGGCCCGCCGGAGTGGTCCGATCGAGCGGACAAGGCACGGAAAGAGGAGAACTCGGTGAGAAGGGATCGACAGCAACACGCCCAGACATGGCGTCTCGATGCCGACCCGCGCACCCCAGCCACAACGCTCGACAATCTCCACTACGCCGCCACTGCTGCCGAGGAGGACGGCCGCGTCATCGTGCGGGATGGCTTCGACGAGGTGGAGGTTACCCTGGTGGTGCGTGAGGGTGCGGGGCTGTGGACTCTGGGGGGACGGTCCCTGGGTTGCAATGGTGAGCGGGCCGCGGATGTGCAGATCGCTCGCGAACTCCTCGGCGACTCCGTTCGGATTCGCTGGTTCGAGGGTCTCAAGGAGGTGGGGCCGCTTCCCCAGTGGGTTGGACTGCCGATGCTGACATATCAGCCGGTGATCGTGCTGGATGAGAACCGGACTGCGGTCGTGGGGAGACGGCGATTGCACTACGACGATTCGGTTGGATTGACGGTTTCTTGGCTGTGAACATTCACGGGGGGTTGGGATGGTCACGTACAATCTGATAGACCAGCCATGTGTTCCGGTGCTCGGGCCAGTAGGGCGCAAGGTGGTTCCCCTTCGAACCGCCTTGACCGATGCGCGCTCCTTTCACGGATTCCCGCTTGAGAACCCACTTGCTATACCGGGCTTGGTCCGTCTCATGGCCGCGATCGTCTTGGACAGCCATCCAGAGCTGTCGGGTCCAGGTGACGTGGAGGCCCTGTGGTCCAGCGGCGAATTCGAAAGGGCCCGCATCGAAAGCTACCTCGCTTCGCGGTACGAGCGGTTCGATCTCCTCGGGGGTCCACATCCCTTCTATCAGGTGGCGAATCTCGAGCCCGTCAGTGGGAAAGCGAAGCCGGCCTCCGCCTTGTTGCTCGAAGTGGCATCCGGCAACAACATTCCGTTGTTCAGCGCTCTCACCGAGGCCGCGTTTGTGAAGCTGCCTCCGGTCGACGCTTTCCTCGCACTGCTGAGCGTCCATGGGTACGACACAGCGGGGATCAAGACTGGCGCGGTTGGGGATCCTGCCGTGAATCGGCCTGGGTTTCGTTCCTATCGGTTTCCCTGTCCGGCGGTCGCCGGGAGGCCTGATTCGAGGTCAGCGTAGTACGCGTCCTCGATCTCGATCG
>JALHDK010000275.1 GCA_022838965.1 Actinomycetales bacterium
CATCTCGCGAGCATGTTCCGGCGGTCGGCGCCGGCGGGCGTGGATCCGCTGTTCCTGGTCCCGGAGCGACTCGACGACGGATCGCGCACCTTCCGCATCATCCCGGGCGACCCCCTCCCCACCAGTCACGCGCGGGACCTCTACCGCCAGGTGTTCGGGGAGAGCCTTGCCGACGCCCGGGGTGGGGCGGCCACCGGCCGCCCCACCCCGGCATCCGCAGCTCAGGCCCTGCCGTAGGGCAGCGCCGGGTTCTGGGCCGCGATCTGGATCAGCCGGTTGTACTTCGCCACGCGCTCGCCACGGGCGGGGGCACCGGTCTTGATCTGGCCGCACCCGGTGGCCACCGCGAGGTCCGCGATGAAGGTGTCTGGCGTCTCACCGGAGCGGTGGGACATCATCTGGGTGTAGCCGGCCTTGTAGCAGATGCTCATGGCCTCGAGGGTCTCGGAGACCGTGCCGATCTGGTTCACCTTGATCAGGGCGGAGTTGGCGATGCCGTCCGCGATCGCCTGGGTGATGATCGCGGGGTTGGTGCAGAAGATGTCGTCGCCCACGAGCTGGATCCGCCCGCCGAGGGCGGCTGTGAGGGCCTTCCAGCCCTCGCGGTCCGACTCCCCGAGCCCGTCCTCGATGCTCCAGATCGGGAACGCGTCCACCATGGCCTCGTACCGGGCCACCATGTCCGCGCTGGAGAACGACTTTCCGTTCACGCTGTACGTGCCGTCAGCCTGGTGGAACTCCGAGGCGGCCGGGTCGAGGGCGATGGCGACGCCGTCAACGCCCGCGGTGTACCCGGCGTCGGTGATGGAGGCCACGATCAGCTCCAGCACCTCCTCCGGCTCGGCCAGGTTGGGGGCGAAGCCGCCCTCGTCGCCGAGACCGGTGGCGTGACCGGCGGCCGCGAGCCGCTTGCGGAGGGCCGCGTAGATCTCGGCACCCGCACGAACGGACTCCGCCATGGAGGGCGCGCCGAGCGGCGAGATCATGAACTCCTGGAAGTCCAGCGGGTTGGGGGCGTGCGCCCCGCCGTTGAGCACGTTGAAGCAGGGCACGGGCATCCGCCTGGCCTGCCCGAACCCGGGCAGCCACTCGAACAGCGGGACGCCGGCCGACGTCGCCAGCGCACGCGCCACGGCCATGGACGTGCCGATGATCGCGTTGGCCCCGAGGCGGGCCTTGTTCGGGGTACCGTCGAGGTCGCGCATCGCCTGGTCCACCTCGCCCAGGGACTCCCACGTCCTCCCCGAGAGGCCCTCGTTGAGCTCGGTGTTGACGTTCGCGACGGCGGTGCTCACCCCGGCGCCGCCGAAGCGGGCCTTGTCGCCGTCGCGCAATTCCACGGCCTCGCGCGTCCCGGTGGAGGCCCCGGACGGCACCCCTGCCTCGGCTCGCGTGCCGTCGGCGAGGGTGACCTCGACCGCGAGGGTGGGCCGCCCGCGGGAGTCCAGGATCTCGAGGGCACTGACGCTGCTGATTTCAAAACC
Source organism: Actinomycetales bacterium (assembly GCA_022838965.1). Next base: position 1,485 of record JALHDK010000275.1, read on the forward strand.
CATGGTGGGTCCTTTCGCTCTCGCGCCCGGGAGGGGCGCTGGCTCGCGGCATGGTCGGCCGCACAGGATAGGGGCTGTTGGTCGCGGCCAGGCGACGGTTCGGGAGGCGAGCCCCACCGCCAAGGACGTTCCTGACACTAGCAGCGGCACCCGTCCCGGCGCGGACGATCAGTCGCACGCTCCCAGGACCGCGTCCGCGACCTCCGCGAGATGCGTGTAGTCCGGCACGTACCCGGTCATGAGGTTGTTGACGTAGGCGAACACCAGGTCGCGGTCCGGGTCCGCCCACCCGATCGCCACGTTCGAGCCGTTGTGCCCGAACGCGCGGGGGCTGCTCGTCCGCCCCATCGGGCTGAACGTCAGCGGTGGCAGCCGCGGCCCGCCGAGCTGCAGGCCCTGCGCCCAGCGAATGTGGATGCCCACGAGCTGGTCGAGGTCGTGCTCCGCCGACGGCGTCGTCATCTCCGCGAGCGAGGCCTCCGAGACGAGCCGGCGTCCACCCCATCCCAGCAGTCCCGTGTAGAACGTGCCGAGGTCGCGCGCCGTCGTCGAGATGCCGGCGGCGGGGATGGGCGCCATCCGCACGGCCGGCCGGTTCACGACGGCGGCCACGCCCCGCGCA
>JALHDK010000276.1 GCA_022838965.1 Actinomycetales bacterium
GGGCAGCGGCAAGTCGACGACGCTGGCCGCCATGGTCAACGTGATCAACACGGAGCTTGCCAAGCACGTCCTCACCATTGAGGACCCGATTGAATATATTTTCAGCCAGAAAAACTCGATGATCTCTCAGCGCGAGGTTGGACGCGATGTGGACCGCTTTTCGCTCGGCCTTCGCTCGATGATGCGGGAGGATCCGGATGTAATTTTCGTAGGCGAGATGCGCGATGCGGAGACCGTCGCCCTTGTTCTGACGGCCGCCGAAACCGGCCACTTGGTTTTTGCCACCTTGCACACCACAGGGGCGGCGGCGACCGTCGACCGCATTGTCGATGCGTTCCCGACCGACCAGCAGGAACAGGTGCGTACGCAGCTTTCAGTCGGATTGGTGGCGGTGATCTCGCAGTTGCTGCTGGCCCGTGTGGACAAGGATCTCACTGACCGTCGCGGTCGCCCGCAAGGCTCGTGAGACCACGGCGGCCTTCACGAACTGGGGGCGGGCGCCAACGACGGTAACTACGATCATGGACATGAGTGCCAGTCCTCGCGTACGCGCTGCTGCAACGGGTGCCGCGTGCCCATTGTGCCCCGAAAGATACGCCTTCTGGGCCGTGAGGCGCCAGGGCATTCCACTTCCCATGCCGGTGATCCAGCCTCCTGGAAGGGGGTAGCCTGTGTCCGAGGGATCCGGCCGTCGCCCATCGGGCCGCTCCTATACCAGCACTCTGCTCGCGGGACTGCGGCGCGTGACGGGGTCGGACTTGGGCGTCACCTGGGTCCGGGCGCTTCAGGAGGCTCGGATCGCCTGGCTCCGATCGACCAACGGCTGGGAGCGTCTGGCGCGGAGTACGGCGCGGTGGTGGACCCCGAGCCGCGTAAGTGAGTTCATCGACGGGCCCGCGCGAGGCCCTGTCGCGGCTGATGGCGCCCCGGCGGTTGCCGCACTCGTGGCGCGCGGGAACATCCCCGCCGAGGAGCTTCTCGACCGGGCTCGGCGCATACGGGAGCGCGACTTCAGCGTATCGGGACGCCCTCTGCCGCCAGCGGGGCCATGGCCGTGGAGCACGGACTGGCGGCACGGGCACACCTGGGAGCGCCTGCACTTCCGGGAATACGACCACTACGGACCGCGCGAGGAGCCCTACGACGTGCGCGCTGTCTGGGAGCTAACGCGGCTGTGGTTCCTGCAGCCACTGCTCCAGGCAGCGGCCATCGACTCCGCGGGGCCTTGGGATCAGGCGACGCTGGAGATTCTGGAGGACTTCGAGAGCTCGAACCCAGTGGGCCACACGATCAACTGGCACCCCATGGAGGTCGCCATGCGGTCCGTGAGCCTGGCCCTGCTCCTGGGGATGGCGCGCTCGTTGCCGCAGCGCTCCGAGCCCCTGATCGCGGCCCTTCTGCGGATGCTGACCCTGCACGCCGCGTTCCTATACCGCACGGTGGAATACGGGAACATCCGGCACAACCACTTCATGGCAAACGCCGCCGCCCTCGCGGTGGCCGGCGCGACACTTCAAGGCAGCTACCCCCCCGCCCGTCGCTGGCTGGCTTACGGAGCCGCCCACCTGGAGCGCGAGATCCCTGCCCAGGTGCTACCCGACGGCGTGGGCTTCGAGAAGTCGACCTCCTACCACCGCATGGTGACGGAGCTACAGCTGCTCGCCATCATCGCCTTGGAGCGCGCCGGAGCTCCGCTGACAGCGATGGCGCGGGAGCGGGTCCATCGAGCCGCGCGCTTCTCGGCGCACACGACTCGGGCGGATGGGCTCAGCGTGAACTTCGGGGACAACGATGGCGCCAGAGTCTTCGCCTTCGATAGCCTGGAGCAGCGGGACCACCGGCCGTATCTCGCGGCTGCGGCGAGCCTCTTCGCCGACGCGGGAGTGAAGGCGATCTCGTCCGGGAACGGAGCCCGCCCACTCCTGACTACGGCGTGGCTGCTTGGGGCCGAGGGGTTGGCGAAGTGGGAGGCGCTGCCGGGCGCCTCCGCCGAGGTATTGGAGCTGTACCCAGAGGGGGGCATGGTGGCTCTGAGGCAGGGGTCCGCGAGCTTGGCCGTGGATGTGGGTGAAGTGGGACTCCGAGGACGCGGGGGCCACGGGCATA
>JALHDK010000277.1 GCA_022838965.1 Actinomycetales bacterium
GGTCCAGCAGGCGCGCCGCCGGTCCGGGTGCGGCTCTACCGCCGGACCGGCCGGCCGGGCCCCACCGCCGCGCTCCTGTGGCTCCACGGCGGCGGGTACCTGATCGGCAGGCCCGAGCAGGACGACGGCACCTGCCTCGAGTTCGTCCAACGGCTCGGCATTACCGTCGCGTCCGTCGACTACCGCCTCGCCCCGGAGCACCCCTTCCCCGCCGCCCTCGACGACGCCCACGCCGTCCTCACGTGGCTCGCCACGCCGGGCGGCGGCGTCGTCGTCGAACGGATCGCCGTCGGCGGGGCGAGCGCCGGCGGTGGCCTGGCCGCGGCCCTCGCCCAGCGCGTCCACGACGACGGCGGGCCCCGGCTCGCCCTGCACCTGCTCGTCTACCCGATGCTCGACGACCGCACCGCGGTCCGCGACGACGCCGCCCCCGCCGGCCTCCGCCTCTGGACCCCCGGCAGCAACCGACTCGGCTGGACCGCCTACCTCGGCACCGAGCCCGGGGCCACGATCCTCCCCGCCTACGCCGCGCCGGCGCGGCGCGCCGACCTGCGCGGCCTCCCGCCGGCGTGGATCGGGGTGGGCAGCGCCGACCTCTTCCACGATGAGGACGTCGCCTACGCCCGGCGCCTCGCGGAGGCCGGGGTGCCGGTGACGCTCGAGGTGGTCGACGGCGCCTTCCACGGCTTCGACGCCGCTTTCCGGTCCGCGCCCGTCACCCGCCGGTTCGTGCACGCGCAGGTCACGGCGCTTGCGGCGGCGCTGGCGGTGGCGCCGGCGGGGTGACGAACTCGAGGCAGTAGAACCATCCGCGCCAGATGTCCGACACCGTGACGTCCCGCATCCCCGGCGGAACATCACCGAGCGGGGCGCTCACCGGCGGGCGCCCGCCGCGGAACGACCGCCGAAAGCCGGGGAGGATCCGCTCGTACGCCTGTGCGCCGCGTTCCTTCTCGTCGGCGACGACGACCCGCACCCCCGGCTTCGCGACGCGCGCCATCTCCGCCAGCGCACGCGCCTTGTCGTCGAAGAAGTTGATGCCGCCGATGTGGAGAACGGCATCGAACGTGGCGTCCCGGAACGGGAGCGCCTCGGCACTGGCGAGGTAGAGCGGCACGGTCCAGCCCCGCCGCCGTATGAGGGCCCGGCACCGGCGCAGTTGGCCCATGGAGATGTCCAGGGCGTGCACCTCCCCCACGTCGCCGCGCTCCATCAGGTACGGCAGATTCGAGCCCGGCCCGACCGACACCTCCAGCACCCTGCCACCCCGTGGGTCGAGGCGGTCGAGCACCTCGCGCCGCCCGCGCGCCTCCGACATTCCGATCAGGGCGAACCCCGCCCGGGAGAAGGCCGCATACACCCAGGAGAACCAGTCGTACAGTCGCGCGAAGCGGCGGTCCCGGGGGCCCAGATCACCCGGTTCGATGAAATGCGTGATGCCGTCGCGCACGGGGTAGGAACGCGCGCAGGCCGCGCAGGTGTGCGACGCGGCAACCGCGTCCCAGCCCAGCGGACCGCGGCACCGCGGGCACGCGAGGATCGTGCCGTCCGTCGCTGCTCCGGCCGCTCCGTCAGCCGCCGCCGTCTCCACCCCCCGCAGCGCGACCAGCGCCTTGCCCGCCGCGATCCGCTCGAGGTCCGCCCGGGAGTACCGCAGCGGGAGGCCCTCCGCCGCGGTCATGATGAGGCGCACCATGACAGGCCGGGTGCGCAGCCGGTGCTCGAGGACGTCGGCGATGCGGACCGGGTCGGTGATGGGCTCCGCGACGGCGGCGACCGTGCGGCCCCGCAGGGTGACCGTCACGTGCGGGTCGGCGACGACGTTGCGGAACCAGTCCGCGGCGGTGCCGCGCGCCGAGGCGACGTGGACGACGCCGTCGACGTCCTCGAACTGGAGCGGCGTGTCCCGTGGCAGTCCCGTGCGCCGGCCGGTCGTGGTGAGCACGAGCACGGTCCCGGTCGGTCCGCGGCCACGCTTGAGGGTGGCCGCGAGCCGGGCGTTGAGCCGCCGCATGTGGCGATAGATGGTGGCCACCGCGTCACCCCACGCCCGATCGCATGGCGGCGCCCATCGCGGCGAGGTGGAACACTGTCGTCGCCACGG
>JALHDK010000278.1 GCA_022838965.1 Actinomycetales bacterium
CTCCGGGCGGTGACCATCGCGGTGGTGGTGCTGGCGGCGATCTACCTGCCCACCGAGGCGGTGCTGCTGCCTACCCACTTCGAACGCCTCGACGAGCCGGGCTCCCTCGGGGTGGTCATCGCGGCGATCTCCGCCGGCTCGATGATCGGGGCGTTCGGGTACGGCTGGCTGGCCGCGCGATTGCGGGTGTCCACGATCGCCCGGCTCGTGCTCGGCGGGGTCGCCGTGGCGATCCTGCCGATGTCCTTCCTGCCCGGCCTGCCCCTGCTGGCCGCGGGGGGCTTCCTGCTGGGGCTGTCGTGGGGGCCCGCCAACCCGCTGATGACCTCCCTCGTGCAGCGCCGGGTCCCGGCGGACGAGCAGGGGCGCGTGTTCGGGGTGCAGCTCTCCGCCTTCAGCGCCGCCCCGCCCCTCGCGATGCTGCTGGTGGGCGCCGCCGTCGACGAGCTGGGTCTGCGGCCCACCTATCTCGTGCTCGCGGCGATCTTCGCGATCTTCAGCGTGCTGGCGCTGCTGGCACCGCACGTGCGGGAGCTGGACGGGTGACCGCGGCGCGTCACACGTCCACGGTGACGACGGCGTGCCACACCCCGTCCCCGTCCTCCCCGAACACCAGGTCCGAGCGGGCGATCGCCTTGGGCACGCTGCCCACCTGCTCCACGTCCGCGAGCGCGACGGTGGCGAACTCGCCCCGGATCCCCGCCGGCTCGAGCGCCAGCCGCGCTCCCACGGGCACCAGCCCGCGGACGTCGACGACGAACAGCGCCTCCTCCAGCAGGCTCACCAGCATCTCGCCGCCCACCCCGGCCGGCAGCGCCACCGGCACGGATACGCGGGCAGCGTCGTCGGGCACCGCGACGAACACATCCGCCAGGGCACGGACCGCCTCGTCGAGGCACTCAGGGGCACTGGGCGCCCACGCGAGCAGGCGGACGTCGGCGGTGTGGGGCAGGAGCCGGTGACCCGCCGCGGGCCGGCCGGGACGGGGAGCCCGGCGCGCGACGTCCTGGCGACTCACCCCTTCACCACTCCGACGGGTCGCAGGCGGGCGACCGGCCGGGCCAGGCCCTCCCGCCCGCACACGGCGACCACCTCGTCCACATCCTTGTAGGCGAAGGGCGCCTCCTCGGCGAGTCCGCGGGAGGAGGAGGCCCGCACCTCGATCCCCTGCTCCGCGAGCTGCTCCTGCAGCCGGCGACCGGAGATGCGCTTCGTGGCGGCCGTGCGGCTCATGACGCGGCCCGCGCCGTGACAGGCGGAGTCGAACGCCGGGTTGCCCCGCTCGCCGGCCAGCACCCACGAGGCCGTCCCCATGGACCCCGGGACCAGCACGGGCTGGCCGTGGGGCCGAAGATCGTCCGGCAGGTCCCGGTGGCCCGGCGGGAGGGCCCGCGTGGCACCCTTCCGGTGCACGCACAGGAGCCGCCCCGCGGCGACGGCGCCACCCCCGCCCGCCGTGGCGACGGCGCCGCTCCCGCCCGCCGCGTCGTCACGCCCGCCCGCCGCGCCCCAGGGACGCACCCGGTGTTCCTCGAGCTTGGCGAGATTGTGGGACACGTCGTAGAGCAGCTCCAGCTCACCCGGCCCGAGCGCCTCGCGGAACGCCTGTCGCGCGGCATGGGCGAGCACCTGGCGGTTGGCGCGCGCGAAGTTCGCGGCGGCTGCCATGGCACCGAGGTAGGCGCGCCCCTCGGCCGAGTCCACCGGCGCGCAGGCGAGCTGGGCGTCGGGGACGCGGATGCCGTGCCGCGGCATGGCCTCCTGCATGAGCCGGACGTGATCCGAGCAGATCTGGTGGCCGAGTCCGCGGGAGCCGCAGTGGATCATCACGGTGACCTGCCCGGCCGCGAGGCCGAAGCCCGCCGCCGCGAACAGCGTCAGAAGCAGTACCAACATTTTCTTCGTCATTTTCATCACTCCTCCTCGAATATTGGGAACCGAATACTCGGTTTGACACCCGGACGCGCAAGGCGCACGCAACTGTATTGATGATTGTACAACCCGACCCTGCATCTGTCAACTAAAAACGTTGACATAGGAGCAACTGAATTGTACAATCAACAACACAACCAGGGGG
>JALHDK010000279.1 GCA_022838965.1 Actinomycetales bacterium
AGACGACGCCATACCCGAAGTAGGGCGCCAGCCCGACCACCAATTGCGGCAGCGGCGCGACCCGCACGCGGTGGCGCCCTGCCGGCGACGCCGCGACCGCGGACGCGATGGCACGACGAATGGCCCAGGCCCCCACGCCCAAAGTGGCCGCGATGCCGGCGCCCGATGCCAACGCGATCGTGGCCTGCTGGCTGCCGAGCGCCTCCCCAAGCCAGAGCACCACGGCCCAGCTCACCCCAACCCCAGCCGCCAGCGCGATGCCAAACCAGTGCACGCGCTTGAAGATCGACAGCCCCGCCGAGAGCATCCACAGGCACGAAAGCGCCACATACGACGCCAGCATGAGCGGGCCGTCTTCCACCGCCAACCAGCCCAACTTACGGGTCACGCCCCACAAGAGCACGCCCGAAATCAGGACCGTGGCCAGCGAGATCGCCCCGATCCGCCCCACGAAGTGTGCCGCCGCGAGCGCATACCCCTGGCTGAGGTAACTCGAGCCCTTGCGGGCTGCGATCTGGATGAAGCCCCCCGTCACCAGCAGGCTCCCGATCGTCGAGGCGCTCAACGTGAGGATCCGCGCTCCCTCCCAGCGCCCAAAGCTCTGGAAGACGCCCACGATCACGGTGATGAGCACCAGCGGCAAGACGCCGAGTGGGCCGCGCAAGTAGTCGAGCGTCATTGCCTGCCGGCTGATCTCAGAAGCCCGAGGCGTGCTGCGCGGCGCGGCCTCGGCAGGGGCCGTCGCCAGCACCCCTGCCACCCCATCGGCCAGCGCAAAGACATCGCCATAGCCATAGCGCTGCGCGGCAATGGCGTCGGTGACGCCCGCCGACTCGAGCAGCGCCGTGATCTGCAGTCGGTTGATCGGCGTGGGGCAGGCGCTGCGCACCTCCTCGGCCAACAGACCCACCCCGTCATACCCCGTCAAGGCATTGGGGAAGCTGGCAACCGGGCCACTCGACTGGCTCACTGCGCCACCTCGGCGGGGAGGGCGACGCTGTCACCCTCGACCTGCGCAATCGTGGCACGTGGGTGCCCCTCACGGGCCTCGCGCGTCAAGCGCTGGTACACGGCCAGGTAGGCCGCGTTACACTGCTGCACGCTGAACCGCTCGAGCGCCTTGGCGCGGGCCTTCTGGCCCAGATCGCGCGCCAGGTCCGGGTCGCGCAGCAACGTGAGACATGCTTCGGCCATCTGCTCCGGATTCCGCGGCTCGACGACGAAGCCGCACCCCTCCAGGGCCTCCCGCACGCCGCCCACGTCGGTGCCCACCACCGTGCGACCGCACATCATCGCCTCGACCACGCTATAGGGGAACCCCTCCGAGATGCTCGAGAGCAACACGAAGTCGCCCTCGTTGTAGGCCGCGGCGGCGCTAGCCGCGAAGCCCGGGAAGTGCACCGTGTCCTGCAACCCCAGCCGGTCGCGCAGGCCCAGGACGCGATCGTAGTACCACTCGTTGCCGCGCGGCGCCTTGCCATAGAGCACGAACTGCACCTCGGGCATCTGATCGTTGACAATGGCAGCCGCGCGCACCAGCGTCTCCAGATCCTTCAGCGGATCGATACGGCCCAGCCAGACCACGACCGGGGCCTCGCCTTTGGGCCGGTTCAACACCGTAGGCGTGAACTCCGCCGGATCCGGGCCGTTGTAGATCGTCTGTATGATCCCGGGGTCTGCGCCGATGGTCGTCTCCCAGCGGTGGTTGTAATTGCTGCCCGGCGCGATCTGGCGTGCCGCCCAATAGCTGGCCTCGGTGACCCGCTGGGCGAACGCGGCCTGGAAGGCCTGCTCGAACGGGCTGGCCTCGCTGCGCGTGAGGGCCAGGAGCCGCTCCCGCAGGTAGACGCCGTGCTCGGTCAGCAGGAACGCCGTCCTGGGCCGCCCGGAAGCGACGATGCCCACGATGCTCGCGAGCCCCGCCGACGCCGCGTGTACCACGTCCACATCGGGAATGGGCACCGCCAGCACAGTCAGCCACCGGTAGATCAGGCGCATCACGTCCGTGGCGTCAGTCAGGGCCACCGTTTCCTCGCCCGCGTCGCGCTCATAGGCCGCTACGCTGTGCTGCAGGA
>JALHDK010000045.1 GCA_022838965.1 Actinomycetales bacterium
GCGGTTTCACCGGACCCCGGGGTCATGGCTGGCACGGCGGACGGCCCGGCCGGGGCGTCGGTCGGGGTTGCGGGGGTGTCGGTCGGCGTCGCGGGGGCGTCGGTCGCGACCGCCACCCGGATCGGCTCCGCCATCACGGCACCCTCCCGGTGCCCGAGCACGTAGCCGACGGCGGCCATGGCCACGATGGCCGCGACGGCGAGCGCGCGCGCCCGCCAGCGATGCCTGCCGCACCGCCCGTCCGGCGCAGCCACGGCCGGGAGGGCCGCGGGCGCGGCTACGGCGGAGGCTGCCGGCGCGGCTACGGCCGGGAGGGTCGCCGTCGCGTCGTCGACGGGGGCGATCGGGAGCGCGAACGTCAGCGTGGGGGCGGCGATGTCGGGGTCCGCGGCGAGGAGGCGGAGGCGGCTTGCGACCTCGGCGGCGCCCGGGCGGGCGGCGGGGTCCTTGGCGAGCATCCGGGAGAGGAGATGCTCGACGTCGGCGGGGGCGTCGGGGCGGCGCTCCGTGAGCAGCGGCGGCTCCGCGAAGGCCTGCTGCTGCAGCACGGCGAGATAGTGCTCGCCGGTGAACGGGGGAGTGCCGGTGAGGAGGGCGTAGAGGACGCAGCCGAGGGCGTAGACGTCCGACGCCGGACAGACCGGCCGGCCGGCGGCCTGCTCCGGGGCCATGTAGGCGGCCGTGCCGAGGGTGGAGCCCGGCCGGGCGAGGGTGGGGTCCCCGGTCTGAGTGAGGGCGGCGATCCCGAAGTCCACCACGGTCACGCGTTCGCCGCTGACGATGATGTTGGCCGGTTTGATGTCCCGGTGGATGACGCCGATCTCGTGCGCGGCGGTGAGCGCGTCGGCCACCGCTGCGCCGATGCGCAGGGCCTCGCCGACCGGGAGCGGGCCGCGTTCCAGGGTGTCGCGGAGGGTGGTGCCGTCGAGCAGCTCCATCACGATGAACGCCGTGGGACCGGCGGGGGCGTCCTCGTCCGTGCCGGCGTCGTAGACGGTGACGATCCCGGGGTGGGAGAGCGACGCCGTCGCGCTCGCCTCGCGAAGGATGCGGGCTGGGGTGTCGCGATCGGTGGGGTCGGAGAGGATGACGGTCTTCACGGCGACGCGACGCCCCAGCAGGGTGTCCCGGGCTTCCCACACCTGGCCCATCCCGCCGAGCCCGATGCGCTCCCCGAGTTCATAGCGGTTGGCCAGCAGCACCTTTCGATTGTGTCATCGCCCCTTCGGGCGGGTCTCCCCGGGGGCGGTCGGTTGCCAGGTGAAGCCTGTCACCCGGAGGATGGGCGTGCGGTGATCGGCGGCGGAGAGGGTGTGCGGGCTGTGAGCCGGAAGGTCCAGCCCGCCATCGTGCTCCTGATGCTCGGGTCGAACGACACCAAGGCGAAGCACTGGGACGCTGAAGCGTATGCGGGTCAGCTCGAGGAGATGGTGCGCGGCTACGCCGGCCTCCCCAGCTCGCCGCAGGTGGTCCTGATGATCCCGCCCGCCGCCTTCCGGAACCCGTGGGGCATCCGGGGGTCGGTCATCGCGGGAGAGATCGCGCCCATCGTGCGCGCGGTCGCGGCGCGGACGGGGGCGGACGTCGTCGACGTTCATGAGGCCACGAAGGACCGCCCCGGGTTGTTCCGGGACGGTGTGCATCCGGGTAGCGCGGGTGGCCGGCTCATTGCCGGGCTCGCGGCCCAGGCCATCACCGCTCGCGGACGTCCCCCGAGCCGCTGATCTCCTCCGTCACCCGCGCGTCCCCGGCGAACGTCCAGCAGAGTCCCGGTGGCGGTGACGTCGATCCGGCCGGAGCCGGCCACCTCGGCCGTGGCCTCACCCGCCTCCAGATTCGCCGCGCGCACGGCTCCGGAGCCGTCGAGTCGGAGATCGGCGGTGAGCGCGCTGCCGGAGGTGGTGATGGTGCCCGAGCCGGAGAGCACCACGGTCAGCCGGGCCGTCTCGATCTCGCGCACCGTCACCTCCCCGGAGCCGTCCAGGGTGAGGACGAGTGACTCGCCGGGATCGACGGCGGCGTTGATGGTCCCCGAGCCCACGAGCGTCAGGGCGGTCACGGTGGGAAGGGAGACGTCGTAGACGAGTGGTCCGGTGTACCCCGTGAAGGTCCCCCTGAGGTCGAGCCGGAGGACGCTGCCGTCGACCTCGGTGACCACGCGGTCGATGACATTCTCGCCAGCCGTGACGCGCAACGAGGGATCGGTTCCCGCGGTGAGGTTGACGGTCCCGGTACCGGCGAGCTCGACGGCGGTGACCTCGGCCGGGATGGCCCGGTCCTCGGTGACGGTTCGACCCCCGGAGGCCAGCCCGCATCCGGCGAGCGCGAGCGTGGCGAGTCCGAGCGCCGCCGCGAGACTCGCGGCCAGGGAGGTTCGCGTGAACAGCATCGGCTCCTCGATTCTGTCTCGGTCAGTCGAGATCCCCAGCGTCCCACCGGGACCCGGCGCAGGGAAGTGCGTCAGACGGCGAGCAGGTCGCGGATGTCACGGGCGCTCAGCAGTGCCGCCAGCTCCCCGTCCGCCTCGATGACCGCATCGAACAGGTCCCGCTTGCGGGCCTGCAGGGCGAGCACCTTCTCCTCGATCGTCTGCTCGGCCACGAGCCGGTAGACCATGACGTGCTTGTCCTGGCCGATGCGATGCGTACGGTCCACTGCCTGTGCCTCGGCGGCGGGGTTCCACCACGGGTCCAGCACGAAGCAGTAGTCCGCCTCGGTGAGGTTGAGCCCGAACCCGCCCGCCTTGAGGGAGATGAGGAACACCGGGGCGCTGCCCGTCTTGAACTCCTCCACGCGCCGCGACCGGTTCCGGGTGCGGCCGTCCAGGTAGCAGTACTCGATGCCGGCCGCGTCCAGACGGTCGCGCACCCGCCCGAGGAAGGTGGTGAACTGGCTGAACACCAGGGCCCGGTGTCCCCCGGCGATGACCTCCGCCAGCTGCTCGAGGAACACCTCGATCTTGGCGGACGTCACTCCGCTGTACTGGTCGTCCACGAGCGAGGCGTCGAGGCTGAGCTGGCGCAGGAGGGTGAGCGACCGCAGGATGGTGAAGCGGTTCTTCTGCACGTCGTCGAGCAGGCTGAGGACCTTCTGGCGCTCCCGCTGGAGGTGGGTGTCGTAGATCCGCCGGTGCCGGGGATGCAGCTCGACCCGCAGGATCTGCTCCTGCTTGGGCGGCAGATCCGCTGCGACCTGCTCCTTCGTGCGACGGCGGATGAACGGGCGGATCCGGCGGTGCACCGTTGCCAGGAGTTCCGGCGCGCCACCGCGTTCGATCGGCTTGCGACACGCCTCGGTGAAGGCCTTGGGGTCGGGGAACAGGCCCGGCGCCACGATCGACAGCAGCGACCACAGGTCCATCAGGCTGTTCTCCAGCGGGGTGCCGGTGATCGCCAGCTTGAACGGCGCGGCCAGGCGGCGGGCGCACTGATAGGTCCTCGCCTGGTGGTTCTTGACGAACTGCGCCTCGTCGAGGATGAGGGCGCTCCACGTGACCGCCTGGAAGGACTCGTTGTCGATGCGGAACAGCTGGTAGGACGTGACGACGACGTCGGCGCCCGCCACCCGCTCGGCCAGCGCCCGGCCTGCCCTCCGCTCCGTCTCCGTGATGGCCACGACAGTCAATCCGGGTGTGAACCGGCCCGCCTCGGCGACCCAGTTCCCCACCACCGAGGCGGGCGCGACCACGAGGGCCGGCTGCGGGAGGCGGCCGTCTTCCCGGGCCCGCATGATGGTGGCGAGGGTCTGGAGCGTCTTGCCGAGCCCCATGTCATCGGCGAGGATGCCCCCGAGCCCGGCATCCCAGAGGTGGCTCAACCACCGGTATCCGTCGAGCTGGTACGGCCGGAGGGACGCCTCGAGACCGACTGGCACCGCGGGCGGATCGGCCGCCTCGCCGGCCAGCAGCCGCGCGATGGCCGCCGCCCAGCGCGTGCTCTGCTCCTCAACGATCCCGAGGGCGGCGAGCTCCTCCCACAGGGACGCCTGGTACACGCTCAGCCTGAGGCCACGCGATTCCCGGTCCCGCAGGAGCTGCGCCTCCTCGATGAGCTGGCGCAGGCGGTCCAGTTCGGGCCGGTCGATCCGGAAGTACGTTCCGGAGTCGAGCAGGAGATGGTGCTCCCCGTGGGCGAGGGCCACGAACAACCTCTCGAAGGGGATCACCTCTCCATCGATCTCCACGGTGACGCCGAGGTCGAACCAGTCGGCATCGGTGGAGTCTGTGGCGGAGACGCGAATGATCGGCGTGGACTCCGAGTGCCGGTACTCGCCGGGCGTGCCGATCACCTCAACGACGACGCCCTGCGCCTCGAGGTCCGGCACCGTCTGCTGCGTGAAGATTGCGACGATGACGCCGCTCATCTCCGCCCGCGGCGCCGGTCCGGCGGCCTCGGGGCCGGCGCGCAGGGCTTCCGGCAGCCGCACCTCGCGCAGCAGCCGTTGCTCCGCGAGGTGGTCGCGCGCCGGGCCGCTGTCCCCGGAGAGCGGGACCCGGCGGAACCCGCCCCCCGACTCATACAGGAAGGCCCATTCCAGGGTGAGGGACCGGGGGTTCGCGTAGGTGAGCCGCAGTGCCAGACGCGGCGGCGCGACGGTGGGCAGCTCCAGCGACCCGTCACCGCTGCGCACCGCCACCACCCGACTCAGGGCGGGGTAGTACTCGGCGAGGAACCGCTCGACGTCCGCCGCCGGAATGTGGAGCTCACCCGCGCTGAGAAGCCCGGACGCCTTCGGGGTGAGGGGCCGTCCCAAGGGCGCGAGGACCAGGCCGGGGGGCCCCGCCGGCTCTCCGAGGTCAACGGCGACGCCGTGGGCCGGCCGGCCCACGAACGTGACGCGTCCGGCGCCGTCGACACCCGGCACGTCCACGACCGTGGCGGCGGTGACGTTCCCCCGGGCGTCACGCCGGAGCTCGAGCGCGACGACGGCGGGATCGTCCGCCAGGGTGACGCTCCCCGCGGCGGCACGGGCGTCCACGAAGGCCACCCCCGCCTCGGCGGCGCCGCGGAGCAGGGGCCAGAGGGCGGGGCCGAACTCGTCGAGGTGGACGGCCGGCTCCCCGTACGCGTACCCCGCCGAGGGCAGGTGCGCCTGGTGGAGCAGGTGCAGCGCCTCGCGGTGTGCCCGGGACTGGTGCGGGTGCCGCCACGAGTACGACAGCTCGCGCCAGCCGATGCCGCTGCGCACCCATCCCCTCCTCCCGGGGAGGACGGGCCGCAGGCGGATCCGTAGGGCGGGCGCTGCCCCGTTCCGGCTGGCCACCGGCTCGAAGAGGAGACCGATCGGGATCGCTCCGGACTCGCTGCCGCCCTCGTCGAAGAGATCCACCAGCCGGCGCTCCCACGCGGGCGGGCCATCCGGCACCGCGGCCCTCGTGCGCGACGCGCCTGGCGCGAGCTCTGCGCGCGCCGCGATGAGGATGGCCGCCACGTGCTCGCAGTTCACCGGCCGGGGACAGGTGCACCGCCCCGCGCTCCGGACTCCCGTGCCGCCCCCGACGTGCACGAGCGCCTGCCTGGGTCCGGAATCATCGTGGACCGCCGCGAAGAGCACCCGATGACCCGGATCGGATGTCACCCAGCGCACCCGGCCGGCGCGCGCGAGCGCAGCGCCCCGGGCGAAGTTGGGGGCGCCGACGACTGCCCGGATCTCCTGCTCGTTCGGCAGGTCCGTCCAGGTGCGGGGCGCGGGGAGATCGGGGTGCGCGATGGCCATGGTGTCGAGGGTAGGCGAGGCCACCGACACGAACGGGGGGCACTCCGGCGAGGCACGTCTGTCGCCGCTGCGGCCGTGGTTGGGGGAGTGCCGCGGGCGTGGTGGGGGTGAGTGCCACCCGAGACCTCGACGACGGAGGCGGTGAGTGCCGCGGGCGTGGTTGCCGGGCACGTGAATCTGGCTCGCCTCCGTCACCACCCTCACGTCCCTGGTGGATGTGCCATTCCCGGTCGGCGGGACCGGCGGCCCGGTTCCACGCCCGGGCACAACCAGAGGCTGGGACGCTGTCCTCATGGCACGCACCGAGCGAGCGCCGCTGCTTGATCCCTTCGCCGAGCCCACCGCCCGGGTCACCCCCGGCTTCATCGCGGTGCTCGCCCTCACGAACCTCGGGATCTGGACCGCCTTCTTCACCCCGATCCAGTTCCTGCTCCCCCTCCAGGTCGAGGCCATCGACCCGGTCGGTAAGGAGGCCAGCCTCGGCGTCGTCGTCGCGGTCGGGGCGCTCGTCTCGCTCGTGGCCTCGCCGCTGGCCGGCGCGCTCTCCGACCGCACCTCCTCCCGCCTCGGACGACGCCGCAGCTGGGTGAAGTGGCCCACGCTGGCCGCCGTCGGGGTGCTCATCCTCATGGGCGGCCAGACCACGATCGGCGGGCTGGTGCTCGGCTGGGCTCTCGGCCAGCTCACACTGAACGCCTCCTACGCCGCCGTGACCGCCATGCTGCCGGATCAGGTGCCGGTCGCGCAGCGCGGCACGGTCGGCGCGGTGGTGGGCGCCGCGCAGCCCCTCGGCGTGATCGTCGGGTCGCTGATCGCGACGCTGGTCCCCGGAGACAACACCGCACCCACGGGGCAGAGCGCGCGCTACGTCGTCGTCGCCGTGGTGGTGGCGCTGACGGCGGTGCTGTTCGTGGCCCGGATGCGGGATCCGCGGCTGCCGCGCGAGCGGGTGCCGGCCCTGCGCCTCGGGCCGTTCGTGCGCGGCTTCTGGGTCGATCCCCGCCAGCACCCGGATTTCGCGTGGGTCTTCCTCACCCGCTTCCTCGTGATCCTGGGGACGGCATTCGTCACCACGTATCTGCTCTACTTCACGCGGGACGTGCTCGGCCGCTCCCCGGAGGAGGCGGGCAACACGGTGGCGGCGATCCTGCAGTTCTACATCCTCGCGCTGCTGGTGTTCGCGCTGGTCGCCGGGCCGATCTCAGACCGCGTGGGGAAGGTGAAGCCCTTCGTGATCGGCGCCTCGCTGCTGTGTGCCGTCGCGATCGTGGTGCTCTCCTTCGCGCGAACCCAGGCCCTGGCCACGGTGGCGGCGGTCCTGATGGGCGCCGGGTTCGGGGCCTACACCGCGGTGGACCTCGCCCTGATCTCGCGGGTGCTTCCCCGCGCCGGGGACCGCGCCCGAGACCTCGGCATCATCAACATCGCCAACGCGCTGCCCCAGGTGCTGGCCCCGCTCATCGCGAGCGGGTGGATCACCGCCCTGCGGTCCACCTCCTACGAGGTCGCCTACCAGACGCTCTACCTGTTCGCGGCGGTGGTCACCGCGCTCGGGGCGGTGCTGGTGGTCAAGATCCGGAGCGTGCCGTGAACCAGCCACCGGCAGGAGAGGGCGCACCTGAGAAGATGGCCCGATGAACCTGCAGGACTTCGGTCCGGACTTCACCTGGGGGGTGGCCACTGCCGCGTTCCAGATCGAGGGTTCGCCGGACGCGGACGGCAAGGGCCCCTCCATCTGGGACACCTTCACCCACCGGCGCAACCGCCGTGGCCGGACGAAGGTGAAGGACGGCTCCACCGCGGACATCGCCACGGACTCCTATCGGCGCTACCCGCAGGACATCGCCCTCGTGCGGGCGCTCGGCTTCGCCGCCTACCGCTTCTCGCTCTCGTGGCCGCGGATCATGCCCACCGGCTGCCGTCCCGTCAACCGGCGCGGGCTGGACCACTACGCCCGCGTCGTCGACGCCTGCCTGGAGGCCGGCGTGGAGCCCTGGGTGACCCTGTACCACTGGGACCTGCCGCAGGCCCTCGAGGATCGCGGCGGCTGGGTTTCCCGTGACATCGTGCACCGCTACTGCGACTATGTGGGCGTCGTCGCGGAAGCTCTCGGCGACCGCGTCCGGCACTGGATGCTGTTCAACGAGCCCCTCAACATCGTGGTCTCGGGGTATGTCACGGGCGCGATGGCGCCCGCCCGGCGTTCGCTGATCGCCTACTTCGCCGCGCTCCACCACGTGAACCTCGCCACCGGCCTCGGGTCACGGGCGCTGCGGGCCGCCGATCCCGACGCCGTCGTCGGCACCACCCAGTACCTCTCGCCGCCGATCGGCAGCGGCCCCGGCCGGCTCGCGGGCGTCGCGGAACGTGCCGCCGACGCCGTCCTCAACCGCGCCTTCCTCGAGCCCCTGCTCGGGCTCGGCTACCCGTGGCGGGCGGCGCCGCTCCTGCTCGGCGTGCGGCCGTTCATGCGGGACGACGACGAGGACGCCGTGCGCGCCGACCTCGACTTCCTCGGCGTCCAGTACTACACGCGCCTGCGCGCCCCGTTCGTGCCCATTCCCGGCCTGCGGACCTCCCCGCACTTCGGGGGCGTGTCCTTCGGGAACGAGGTGACCTCCCTCGGGTGGGAGATCCTCCCGGAGGGTCTCGGCATGGCCCTGGACCAGGTGCACTCCTACGGCGCGTTCGGGCGGATCGTGGTCACGGAGGGCGGCGCGTCCTTCCCGGGCGAGAGGGTGGTGGCGGGCCGTGTGCACGATCCCCGCCGCATCGACTACTACCAGCGTCACCTGGCCGAGGTGGCGGCCGCGCGGGCCCGGGGCGTGCCGGTGGACGGCTACTTTGCGTGGTCGCTCCTGGACAACTTCGAATGGGCCGAGGGGTTCGAGCCGCGGTTCGGACTGGTGCACGTGGACTTCGCCACCCAGGAGCGCACCATCAAGGACTCGGGGTACTGGTTCGCCGGGCAGCTCGGCGGCTCCGCGCGGCCGCCGTCCTGAGGGCGGTCAGCGCTCCTCGGGCGGGTCGAAGGGGAAGCCGAGGTCGTCACCGGCGGCGAGTGCGATGGTCGAGGCCGCCGCGGCCGCCATCTCCGCGGTGCGCTCCAGCAGCTCCGCTGCCGATGACGCCCCCAGCAGCGCCAGGTGGTCCAGGGGGCCCACGGGGGCGACGGCGGCGAGCTGCCACGCCGAGAGGATGGGGTCGTCGTCGAGCTCTACGCTCGCCGGCCACGCCGTGGCGCCGAACTCGGCGGCGGTGGCGAGGGTGCGCCGGACGGTCCGCTCGGCACGGGTCCGCAGCGGGCGCAGATCCTCCGACCATCCGAGCTCGGGCAGCCACTCCACGACGGCCTGCGGGTAGGGATCGTCGGCCAGCCAGCGATCGACCTCGAACCGGCGGCCTCCGACGGCGAAGACCGCCACCCACTCATGGTCCACCACCCGATGCTGGCTGACCCGCGCCACCGTCCCGCGGGTGAAGCGCCGGTCTCCCCCGCCCACCTCGGGTCCCCTCTCGATGAGCACCACGCCGAACTCGCGACCGCCGTTCAGCACATGTTCCAGCAGGACCAGGTAGCGCATCTCGAACACCCGCAGGGCGAGTGGCATGCCGGGAAAGAGCACCGACTGCAGCGGGAAGATCGGCAGGACGGTCATGTCACCAGCGTGACACTCCCGACGGCACGGCGCGCGGGGAGTGTGGGGGATCGTGGCGCCACGCTCCGGCGCTGTCCGGCCGGCCGTCGCGCCGTCGTCGCCGGGGGTCGTGGCGCCATGCAACGCCGCTGTCCTGCCGGGCCGCCGCGCCGTCGTCGCCGGGACGCGCTCGCAGGTTAGCCTGCCGCGGCCGTTCCCCGTCATCGCCGGGGGTCGTGGCGCCATGCACCGCCGCTGTCCTGCCGGGCCGCCGCGCCGTCGTCGCCGGGACGCGCTCGCAGGTCAGCCTGCAGCGGCCGTTCCCCTCGCCAAGTGCGCGCCGGGCGCGGAAGCCGGACGCGGGGCGGGGCCGATCGTGGACCCTGGAGGTGCGTAGATGCTTCCCGTGACGGCGGCGCAGGTGGCGCCGTGCAGCACGGGCCGCGATCACCGGGCCATCGGAGGGGGCACGACGGCGGGCGGGTGCCGGTCTGAGGGGTCAACGGCTGTTTCCCCAATGTTGGGGAGAGAGCTTTGCCCATGAGGCACGCAACTCTCCCCAACATTGGGGAAACGCGTGTTGAACCACCGGCTGGCGGGGGGCACGGGCGGCATCGGGCTGGAGGGGGCGGGGGTGGGATCCGGCTGGAGGGGGCTGCGAGTGCCTCCGGCCTGGCAGGCCACGGGCGCCTCCGGGCCAGCGGGAGGCCACCTGGCAACGGCCCTCCCGCGCGGCGAGGGGCTGGTCCGCCCGGCTACCCTGAGCACATGGAGCTCCCGGAGGATTTCGAGTTCGAACGCCGCTTCTTCGTGCGCGAACTGCCCCAACACCTCGTGGGCGGGGAACCCCCGACGGTGATCGTGCAGACCTACTTCCTTGCCCAGGACGGGTACGGCCTGCGGATCCGTCTCCAGGCGTCCGCGCCGCGCCAGCGTCTCGATCCCGCCACACGTGCGGACGACGCACTCGCCCTCTTCAGCCCCGATTTCGACCTCTGCGTCCTCACCGCCAAGGGCCCCGCCGCGGGGGGGACGCGCTACGAGGCCGAGCGCCAGCTTGACATCGGCGTTGGCATCGAGATGTCCCGGCGGGGTGGCGCCACCATCGCCAAGTCACGGTACAGCGTCTGGCTTGACGAGGACGGCTGGGTCATCGACGAGTTCGCCGGCGCCAACCGTCCCCTCATCATCGCGGAGTGCGAGCGTGGGGGTCCGGTGGTCGACCTGCGGATTCCCTCCTTCTGCGTCACCGAGGTGACCGACGACCCCCGCTTCTCCAACGACAGCCTCGTCCATTCGCCCTACTCTGCCTGGGCCTACCGGTTCGAGGAGGAGCTCGCGGCGAACGGTCCGCGGTTCCTCACCGATTTCGGTACCAACCGCCCATCGCAGGGGTAGCTGGCCCCCGACGGCGTGTGCATGGCCGACGGCGTGTGCGTGGCCGACGGCGTGTGCGCGGCCGACGGCGCGTGCGCGGCCGAGGCGCGGGTCCCTCACCGCCGGGGGTGGCGGCTCACCCGGCCGCCCCCGCTGTCGCCGCCGCGGAGACGTCGGCCTCGTAGGCGTCCCGTGCCGCCTTCGCCGGCCAGGTCCGCTCGCGGTACTCTCTCGCTTCGCGGCGGATCTTCCGCTTGTCCACCGCCGGATGGTTCTCGGCCAGCACCGTGTGGGCCATGTCGAGAACCGACAGGCACGCGATGAGGGCGGCGGTTCGAGGGTTCGGCCGGACGGCGTTGATGAAGACACTGTCGAGCGTTCGGCGCAACGCGGCCTCGGGGGAGGGGTCGGCCGCAGGCCACCGCGTCGTCGGGAAGACGCCGAGGACGCGTCCGGCCCTCTCGGAGAGCACGCCGGCGTCGGCGAGACGGGTGTAGAGGGACTTCCGCAGGTCCTTCTGGAGGAGGTGAATCGCGCGATAGGGCCGGAGATCCTTCTCGGCGAGCACCGCAAGGGCCCGGTCCAGGATCGCATCGCCCGTGGGTGTGCGATCGGTCACCACGATGCGGTTCTTTTTGTGGTGGAAGTCGGACGCGCTGGTGAGTCGGATGCGGTTGAGCAGCTCCAGTTCGCAGAGCACCGCCCCGGCCAGGCCGTAGTCGATGGACCCGGCCTCGCCGCGAGCTTTGCCGGTCTCATCGTCGGTGACAAGAAGGAGGAGCTCTTCGGCGATCAGCATGATGCCACCCTACGTCTGGAGGGGGAGCGCCGCGGCGGCGTCGCCCGCGGTGGGGCTGGGGTCGGCAGGTGGTCGCCGCGGTGGGGCTGGGGTCAGCAGCACGTGGTTGCCGACGGTGGGGCCAGGGTCGGCAGGTGGTCGCCCGCGGTGGGGTTAGGGTCAGCACGTGGCACTGCTTGCGATGGTGGCGTACTCGTTCGTGTCCGCCGTCGTGCTGGTGTTGCCGATCGAGCCGTCCCTGGTGGGCCTGGCCTACCTCCGCCCCGGAGACGTCTGGCTGGCCGCGCTCCTCGCCGCCGTGGCGCACACCGCCGGGAAGCTCGTGCACTTCGTCCTCGGGGTGGAGGTGCTGGAGAGACTGAACCTCGCGCACCGGGCGGAGCTCAATGAAGTCTGGGCGCGTCGCTGGGAGACGCTCGGGGCGTTCGCGGCGCGGCACCCGTGGGCGATGTTCGCGATCACCTTCTCCTCCGCAGTGGTGTCCCTGCCGCCGTTCACGGCGATGCCGTTTCTCGCCGCCTCCGTCGGCATGCGCTGGTGGACGTTCGCGCTGGCGGGTGCGGCCGGACGCTGGGTCCGGTTCTGGGCGGTCATGGCCGT
Source organism: Actinomycetales bacterium (assembly GCA_022838965.1). The sequence continues at coordinate 12,130 of JALHDK010000045.1, forward strand.
CCCGGGCCTGCTCCCGGGATCACTCTTCGGGGTGTGAGGTCACTCCGCCTGTGAGGTCACTCCGCCTGTGAGGTCACTCCGCCTGCGAGGTCACTCCGGGCGTTGAGGTCACTCCACGACCTTGCTGAGCGGGAACTCGACGATGTCCTCCGCGCCCGCAGCCCGGAGCCGCGGAATGAGCATGCGGACGTCGTCCTGGTCAACGATCGTGTTGACCGCGTACCAGCCCTCGGCCTGCAGCTTCGAGATCGTGGGGCTCTTGAGGGACGGCAACACGCTCTCCACCAGCGCGAGGTTGTCCTCGTGGACGTTGAGCATGAGCCCGGACTTGCCCCGCGCCGCGAGCGCCGCACGCAGCAGCACCGCCAGGTCCTCGATCTTCCCGCGCTTCCACTGGTCGGACATCGCGTCCCGGTTCGCGATCAGCCGCGTCGTTGACCGCAACACCTCGTGCACGATCCGCAGCCCGTTCGCGCGCAGCGAACTTCCCGTCTCCGTCAGTTCCACGATCGCGTCCGCGAGGTGCGGCGGCTTCACCTCGGTGGCCCCCCACGAGTACTCCACCTCGGCGGTGATGCCGTGCCGGGCGAGGAACTGCTCCGTGAGCTCCACCGCCTCGGTGGCGATCCGCTTCCCCTCCAGATCGGCCACCGAGTGGATCGGCGAATCCACCGGCACAGCCACCACCCAGCGCACCGGCCGGCGCAGCTGCTTCGAGTACTCCAGTTCCGCCACCTCGACGACGTCGCGGCCCAGGATCCAGTCGAAGCCGGTCACGGCGATGTCGAGCAGCCCGTGCTCCACGTACCGCGACGCCTCCTGCGGGCGGATGAGCATGCACTCGATCTCGTCGTCGTCGATCGTGGGGTAGTAGCCGCGGCTGGAGATCGAGATGGCGAAGCCCGCCTGCGCGAAGAGGCTGACGGTCGCCTCCTGGAGGCTGCCCTTGGGCAGGCCGAGCCGCAGGACACGGCGGTCGCTCACTTCCCGCCCCCGTACATCTCCTCCGGCGTCATCTCGCGCACGGAGTTCTCGACGAGGGGTGGCGGGCTACCCGGCCGCCGGCGGTGCGGTGAACCCC
>JALHDK010000046.1 GCA_022838965.1 Actinomycetales bacterium
CCTTCGGGGCTGACCGCGATCACGGTGGCTTCGCAGCGGTCCAGGTAGGCGTCGTCGTCAAAGAGCTTGTGCGTCTGGGACAGGGGCATGGGCATGGGGTGTCTCCGGGGTCATGTCGCGGTCCATGGTATCGGCGGCATGGCGGGGCCGGGCAGTACGCCTGGGCGAAAAGTCCCCAGTACAGTCCATGGCCCGCAGCGGTGGCAGTCGGCTGCTTGACAGCCTGTCAAGTGCCCGGGTCCGCGACCTGACAAGATCGGCGCCCGCGCCGCGTGCCGACGACTTCCCGGCCGCGACGCCCATGGCCGCGACGCCCGTGGCCGCCCCCGCCCCGGCCGCCGAGCCGCCGTCGCGACGCTCGCTCCGCGAACCCCAGCCGGACCCCAACCCGCCGCTGAGCGTGGAACAGGCGGCGATCGCCCAGCGGGGCGTGCGGTCGGGCCGCGCCGCCCTGGCGGGCGTGCTGCGCTTCCTCGTGCTGCTCCTCGCCGCTGCCATCATCGGTGCGATGATCTGGGTGGTGGCGGATCGTGCGTCCGCAGTCGTGACCATCGCCGCGGACCTGGAGCAGCCCGCCGGGGAGAACACGTGACGGCCTCGGAGCGCGCCGTCGAGCTCGCGCAGATCGCGGCGCGAGCGGCTGCAGACAAGAAGGCCGGTGACATCATCGCGCTCGACGTCTCCGATCGGCTGGTCCTCACTGACGTCTTCCTGGTGGTGAGCGGTGCCAACGAACGGCAGGTGTCGGCCATCGTCGACTCCGTGGAGGAGAAGCTGGCCGCGGGGGGTGCGCGGGCCGTCCGGCGGGAGGGCGTGGGCCAGGCGCGCTGGGTCCTGCTGGACTTCATCGACCTCATCGTCCATGTCCAACGTCAGGAGGATCGCGAGTTCTACGCCCTTGAGCGGCTGTGGCGCGATTGCCCGGTGGTGCCGCTGACCGTCGACGCCGAGGCCGTGCCGACATGACAGCCGGCACGGTGATCCTGTGGCGGCACGGCCAGACCGACTACAACCTGCAGGCCCGCGTCCAGGGCGGCGTGGACATCCCCCTCAACCCCGCCGGCGTGGCGCAGGCCGCCGTCGGGGCCGCCTCGCTGGCCAGGTACCTCGGGGAGCATGCCGGCGTCCGCATCGTGAGCTCGACCCTGGTCAGGGCGAGCGCCACCGCGCGCGCCCTCGCCGCGCTGCTCGGCGTCGACGTCGCGCTTGACCCGCGACTGCGCGAACGCGAGTTCGGGTTGTGGGAAGGGCTCACCCGCGATGAGATGGTCGCGCGCTGGCCGGAGGAGTACCGGCTCTGGCGGACCGGCGCGACGCCCGCGGGGATCGGCATGGAGCCGAAGGGTGCGGTCGCCCGGAGGGTGCTGGAGGCGGTCCTGGAACACGCGACTCCGCTGGAACCACGGGAGACTCTCGTGGTGGTCAGTCACGGTTCCGCCACCACCCAGGTGATGGCGCTCCTCCTCGGTGCGGAGCCGGGCGAGCACTTCCCGGTCCGCGGGCTCGACAACGCGCACTGGTCCACGCTCAACCACCGTCCCGATCTCACTCCGCCGTGGAGGCTGCGCGCCCACAACGTGGGGGCGAGCGTCACCTGAGATCGCGGGTTCGTACTCGCCTCAGCGATGGCGGATGGGGAGCCACAGGCTGAAGGTGGCCCCTCGACCTGGTCCGGCGGACCGGGCGGTGAGGTCCCCGCCGTGCGCGCGCATCAACTCGCGGGAGATGGTCAGGCCGATCCCCGATCCAGCGGCCTGACCGCGACGGTAGAAGCGCTCGAAGACCCGTTCGCACTCCTCGGCCGTGAGTCCGACACCCGAGTCGGCGACGTCAACCCGCGCGGTGGCTCCGTCCCGCCGGCCGGTGACCCGGATCCAGCCGTTCTGGCCGGTGGCGGCGATCGCGTTGCCGATGAGGTTCGTGACGACCTGCATGATCCGGTCCGGGTCGGCGAACACGGGCAGTGGTTCGACGTCGATCTCGAGCGACAGACCCTCGTCCTCGATCTGGGGACGCATCCGTTCGACCGCCGTCGTGACCACTTCGCCGAGGTCGACGGGCTCGGGTGCGAGGTTGAACCGGCCCTCCTGGGCCCGGGAGAGGGTGGAGAGGTCCTCGGCGAGGCGCCGGAGGCGGCGTGTCTCGGCGCTGACCTCCGCCAGCGTCTCCGGCGTCACCTCGATGACGCCGTCGATCATCCCCTCCACGTACCCGTCGATCACGGTCAGAGGCGTGCGCATCTCGTGGGCGACATCTCCGATGAGCTGGACCCGCGCGCGTTCGACGGTCGCGAGACGGTCGCCCATTGCGTTCACGTCGGCTGCGAGTTCGGCGAGTTCGCGAACGGGGGAGAGGGGCACGCGCACGGTGTAGTCGCCCGAGGACATCCGGCGTGTCGCCTCGCGGAGGTGCGTGATCGGCCGGACGAGGCGCCGCGAGAGGATCCACCCGAGCGTGACCGCAGCGACGGCGGCGAGCGCGCCTCCGGCCAGCGCCGCCTGGGTCACCGCGACGGACACGACGGCGCGCAGGCCCTGACCGTGTCCGGCGGCGGGGCCGCCGTGCACCATGCCCCGTTCGAAGAGGGCGGGCGCCGCGATGCGGATCACGAGGGAGAAGGCGAGCAGGGCCACCACAGCGACTGCGACATGGGACAGCACGGCACGCGTGGTCAGGCGTGTCATGAGCGGCCCTCAGGCGCGGCCACGAACTTGTAGCCGACCGAGCGCACCGTGGCGATCACCCGGGGATCGTCCACCGAGTCACGCAGCTTGCGGCGCAGGGCCCTGATGTGGACGTCGACGACGCGTTCGTCCCCGTAGAAGTTCGCACCCCAGACCTTCTCCAGCAGTTGGGCGCGCGAGAACACCCGCCCGGGTTCGCGCGCGAGTGCGAGCAGGAGATCGAACTCCAGGGCGGAGAGCTGCACCTCCTCACCGTCGAGGTTCACCTCCCGCCGGCGCGGGTCCACCCTGATGGAGGGCGAGTCCGTGGACGTGGTCACCTTCACCTCCCGCCGGCGCGGGTCCACCACCAGGCCCGCGAACCGCAGGGGCGAGTCCGCACCTCCTGGGGACCGCGGCGCCGAGGGAGCCGTCCGGCGGAGCACCGCAGCGACGCGCGCCACCACTTCGCGAGGGGAGAAGGGCTTGGTGACGTAGTCGTCGGCGCCGACCGAGAGTCCGACGATCTTGTCCGTCTCCTCGGCGCGGGCGGTCACGAGCACCGTCGGGACATCGGCGACCATGCGCATCTGGCGGAGCACCTCGAGGCCGTCCATGTCGGGCAGCCCGAGGTCGAGGAGGACGAGGTCGGGCGTCCTGGCCGTGAACTGGGTCAGCGCCTCTTCGCCGCTCCCCGCCTCGCGGGTGTCGTAGGAGCTGGCGCGCAGGAAGGATACGAGCACGCGCCGGATGCCGGGTTCGTCGTCGACGACGAGGACTGTGGGGCTCATGGCTGACCTCCTGCCAGCACAAGCGTAATCGTCCGCCGTGACAGCGCGGTCCGTCGGGGTCGATTTGGTGCGCCGGTCGCGGGTGGGCGCCAGGCCCGGGCGCACCGAGTGGGTGGGCGCCAGCCCCGGACGCACCCAGGGCGCTTACTGACGGTTTCGCGGGGCTGAATACGTCGGTTGGGGACGCCGGTCGCGGGTGAGGGGGCCAGGCCCGGACGCACCGAGTGGGTGGCCGCCCGCCCTCGACGCACCCAGGGCGCTTGCCGACGGTTTGGTGGGGCTGACTACGCCGATTTGGTGCGCGGCGAGCTGGCCACTACACTGGGGCGTGCTCTCACGGGGCTATGGCGCAGTTGGTAGCGCGCCTCCATGGCATGGAGGAGGTCAGGGGTTCGAATCCCCTTAGCTCCACGGTTCGGGCAGGCGCCAGGCATCGGTCATCCGGTCCTGGTGCCTTTGTGTTTTTCTGCACCCCGGGGCTCGTGCAACCCGCGAGCTGGGTGGGAATATCCGGAACCTCCCTGCGTTGACATACCCGTGGGGGTATCAACCGACCAGCCCCCGAGGAGAGACATGAGCACCGTTGCACTGACCGAGGAGACCTTTGTCAGCACCATCCAGGACAACCCGATCGTCCTGATCGACTTCTGGGCGGAGTGGTGCGGACCGTGCCGCATGTTCGGGCCCGTCTTCGAGAAGGCGTCGAACGCGCACCCGGACATCGTCTTCGCCAAGGTGGACACCGAAGCCGAGCAGAACCTCGCCGGGGCCATGGGCATCACCTCCATCCCGACGCTCATGGCGTTCCGGGACGGGATCGGGATCTACGCGCAACCGGGTGCGATGCAGTCCGCCGGGCTGGAGCGGCTCATCCAGGCGATCCGCGAACTTGACATGGACGAGGTGCGGTCGCAGATCGAGGCTCAGAGCGCAGCCACCAGCTGAACAGCCACCAGCTGAACGGCGTTGGCCGTCCCCGTCCGCTCTCAGTCGCCGCGGGCGGGGACGCCCAGGACGTGCCGCAGGGCCTCGGTCAGGTAGGGCTGGCGGAATTCGTAGCCGGTGGCCTCGAGACGTGCGCTGCTGACCCGCTGGCTGGCGAATGCGAGCTGGTCGGCTCCCTGGGACCCGAGCAGGAGTTTGGGCCCGAATTCCGGGATGGGCAGGGCCGCTGGCCGGTGCAGCACAGCACCCAGCGTGTTCGCGAACTCCGCCGTTGTCACCGGGACGGGCGCGACCGCATTCACCGGGCCTGCCACGGTGTCCCGCAGGAGTGCGTGGGCATAGATCCCCACGATGTCATCGATCGACACCCAGCTCTGCCATGCCCGGCCATCTCCGAGCCGTCCACCCAGTCCCGCGCGGAAAAGCGGCAGCTGCTGGGCGAGTGCGCCCCCCCGCGGCGTGAGGACGATCCCTGTCCGGACGTTCACGACCCGGATCCCGGCCGCAGCGGCCGGCGCCGTCGCGGCCTCCCAGTCCACGCACACCTGCGCGAGAAAGTCGGTCCCCGGAGGGGCGTCCTCGTCGACGCGGCCGGGCCGTTCGGCGCCGTAGTATCCGATCCCCGAGGCGCTCACCAGCTTGCGCGGTCCCTGCATCGACGCCATCGCCCTGGCCAGCGCCTGGGTGGGCCCGATACGCGAGTCACGGATCTCCCGCTTGTGCCGGGCGGTGAAGCGGCTCCCGATCGGCTTGCCGGCAAGGTGGATGACGGCGTCGACCATGGCGAGCGCGTCGGTGTCGACCCACCCTCTCACGGGATCCCAGGCGATGATGTCCGCCCGTGAACGCTCGGTGCGCACCATCGGCACGACCTCGTGACCGAGGGCCCGCAGGAAGGCGGTGAGTTCGCGACCGATCAGACCGGTGGAGCCGCTCATGGCCACCCGGAGCGGTGTGGCGGGGTGGGTGTGGGCGAAGGCGAGGTCGTCGAGGAGCTGACGGTGCCGGTAGGCGAACATGCGGCGCATCTGGGACAGCACCCACGGTGCCCCGAGCCCCCCGAGCGGGCCGGGCAGCGTGGCGGGCATGTCGAAACGGATGTCGTCGCGCACGCGGGTCGCGTCCGTCAGGTCCTCGAAGCGGTGATGGTGGACCCAGTTCGGGAGTGGTCCGCGGACGGCCCGGTCGGAGAATGACTCGGGCGGCTTGTAGTCGAAGTGCTCCGCCACCCAGCTGTTGAACGGCGGCGGCACTCCCAGGAGTCGGAGCTCCACCCGGGAGCCGTCGTGGATGCCCCGGGTGGCCTCCCTGACCACATCCGCCATGAACGGCGGCGTGAGCCGGCGGAGGACACCGGGACGTTCGTGCCACGCGAAGACGTCGTCGCGGGGGTGGGGGACCGTCTGGTCGAAACGACTGGAAATCACGCACTCCTCCTCAGGCGCGAGTCTGGCACGTGCCGGGGCGCCGCGTGCGCGGGTCATCTCCAGACGGGGGAAACTCCACATCTCCCACACAAAACGGCGGGTTCAGAGTTCGCCGTACGTGACCCAGACCGTTGCGCCCGAGTCGACCGCGTACGACATGCCCACCGGTGCAACACGGCCGTCCGTGAACCTGGCGTCCGCGACGCATTCGATCACCAGGTGGAGTTCGCCCTCTGGCGGCAGCGACCTGATCGGCTGGTGGTCCGCCACCACCGCGGCGGGCGTCGCCCACCCCTCGATGGCAAGGTCGCCGTCGCGCCGGGCCATGGCGAGGGTCGTGGCGGCCACGTCAGTGCAGGAGTACAGGGGAAGCACGGGCGGTCCCTCGCCGCCCGGCGGGGCGACGACGGGTCCCGCCTCGCCGCCGTGCCGGATGCCGGCCAGGGTGGTGGACGCGCCGATGCCCGTCACGAGGGCGACGCCGAGGATGCCCGAGGCCACCGCCAGCGCGAGCGAACCCGGACGCCGCGGCGGGGTCGAGTCGATCACCGGGTGGGCGATGTCCGCCCACGGTGCGGGCGGAATGTCGGGCACGTCGTGGCGGACGTGCCGCGTCCACCGGTGACCGTCCCACCAGCGTTCCTTGCCGGGGGCCTGGGGATCGTCGTACCAGCCCGGGCCTGTCGGCATGTCAGTCCGACAGGGCGGCCGCCACGGCGAGCGACAGGGCGAGGTCGAAGTTGGACTCGCGTTCCTCGGCGGTCATGTCCGCCGAGGAATCGAGGAGGTGATCCGAGACGGTCAGCACGGTCAGCGCCTCCCGCCCAAACTCGGCAGCAGCGCCGTACATGGCGGCGGCCTCCATGTCCACCCCCAGCACCCCGTAGCGCGCAAGATTCTCGGTGAGTCCGGGAATCGCGAGGTAGAAGTGATCGCGCGAGACGATGGTGCCCACGTGGACCCGCGCGTTGTCGCCCGCTGCCGCCACGGCGGCCCGCGCAAGGTTGAAGGAGGCGACGGCGGAGAAGTTGATCCCGGGGATGCGGTGCTGGTTCATCGCCGAATCCGTGTGTGCGCCGATGGCCACGATGACATCCCCGACCTTCACCTGGTGGGCGATGCCGCCGGTGGTCCCGACCCGGATGACCCGGCGCACGTCGTAGAAGCGGAAGAGCTCGGTGACGTAGATGGTGGCGGATGGCTGCCCCATTCCCGAGCCCATCACCGACAGGGGCCGGCCCTGGTGGGTGCCGGTGAAGCCGAGCATGCCCCGCACGTCGGTGACGAGACGCGCATCGGGCATCAGCTTCTCCGCGATGCGCTGCGCCCGCTTCGGATCGCCCGGCATGAGGACGGCAGGAGCGAAATCGCCGGGTTCGGCGGCGATGTGAGGTGTTGCCATGGTGCTCTCCTACGTGTGTGATCGCCGCGATGTGGCCACAGGAGACGCCCCTCGCCGGGAGTCCTGACCGACTGTGCGAGAATCCGTCTTGGAACGGCATACTAACGGGCGGCCCGCGCCGCCGCTGGGTGGAGGGACGTGGAGTGGCACCGGTGCGGTTGGTCGCGTTCGATCTGGATGACACCCTGGCCCCCTCGAAGTCCGCGATGCCGGCGCGCGTCGCGGCGGCGATGCGGGCCCTGCTCGAGGTGGCCGACGTGTGCGTCATCTCCGGCGGCCAGTGGCAGCAGTTCGACACCCAGGTGCTGGCTCACCTTGACGGGACTCCGGCAGAACTCGCACGCCTGCACATCATGCCCACCTGCGGGACGCGGTACCTGCGCCATGACGGGCATGGGTGGTCGACCGTGTTCGAGCACCCGCTCACCCCGGAGGAACGGCACCTGATCACGGCGGCCATCGAGCGGGAGGCACAGGCGCTGGGACTCTGGGAGGAGGCGACCTGGGGCGACATCATCGAGGACCGCGGCACGCAGATCACGTTCTCCGCTCTGGGTCAGGCGGCCCCGCTGGACGCGAAGCGCGCCTGGGACCCGACGGGGGCAAAACGTATCGCGCTCGCGGGGGCCCTCGCCCCGCTGCTTCCGGGATTGGAGGTGAGGGCCGGCGGCTCGACCTCGGTAGACATCACCCGGGCCGGCGTCGACAAGGCCTACGGGATCCGCGCCCTCTCCCAGGCCACCGGCATCCCGCTCAGCGAGATCGTCTTCGTCGGGGACCGCCTCGACCCCCAGGGCAACGACTATCCCGTGAAGGCGCTCGGCGTCAGAAGCATCGCCACCACGGGGCCGGAGGAGACAGTGAGGATCATCGAATCGCTCATCGCCGAGATCACGGAGGACCAGCGATGAAAGGCCGCACCGTCGCCCTCCTCGGCGCCCTCCTCGTAGCCGCAGTCGCCGGTGTGGCTCTGTGGGCGTGGCTCAACCCCTTCGCGACGACGCGGGCGGTCTACTCGGCGCCCCGCCTCCCGGCCGCCGAGATGACGGCGGCCGCGGACGTGCCCGCCCGCCTCGCCGGCGACGACGATGCCACCCTCGCCCTCGACATCTCCCGGGCGCGATACGTGTCCTCGCCGGTGGTGGCCCTGGCGGCGCCCGGGCACCTCGAGGCCGCCGGGGAGGCCCTGGAAGGGCGCCGCGTGCCCGTTCTCCTGCTGCCCTCCGACGCCGGGGCGGAGCACCTCGACGCGCTGCGCACCGAGATCCGGCGTCTCGGCGCCACGACCGTCGTCGCCATCGGCGTCGAGCCGCCCGCCGACCTCGGCCTCGCCTCCGTCCCCGCGACGCAGCTCAAGCGTCCGGCCGGCGAGGTCGCTCCCACGTTCGCCCTCGTTGGCGACGAGGAGACGCGCGGCCTCGTCGACGCCCTCCTGCGGCCGGCCGGGGGGCAGGCCCTCGTGGTCGCGGAGGATCCGCGCGGGTCGGTGGATGCGGTGGCCGCCCTGGCAGAGGGCGAACCCGTGATCCTCACGGTTGGCGACCTGGCGACGGACGCCGACTTCCAGTGGAAACTCGAAACGGTGCTGACGGGAGTCGAGTTGCCGGGGGGTGGGCAGCTGGTGGCCCCGGGCAAGCTCTACGTCGCGCTGTACGGGCATCCGGGGTCGTCCGCGCTGGGGGTGCTCGGGGAGCAGGGCGTGGAGCAGACCATCGAACGCGCCCGGCAGCACGCCGAGCCGTACAGGCAGCTCACAGACCTGACCGTGGTGCCCTCGCTCGAGATCATCGCGACGATCGCGTCCGCCGGGCCCGGACCCGATGGCAACTACTCGGCGGAGACCCCCATCGAGAAGCTGCGGCCGCTCGTGGACGCCGCCGCGGAGAACGGGCTGTACGTGGTCCTCGACCTGCAGCCGGGGCGGACGGATTTCCTGACCCAGGCGAAGATGTACGAGGAGTTGCTGGCGCTGCCGCACGTCGGGCTCGCACTCGACCCCGAGTGGCGGCTGAGGCCGGACCAGGTTCACCTGCGGCAGATCGGCTCGGTCGGGATCGACGAGGTCAACTCGGTGGTCACGTGGCTGGCCGATTTCACGCGCGAGCGGCGACTGCCCCAGAAGGTGCTGATCCTCCACTCGTTCCGCGTCGACATGGTCAGGGACATTGACCGCCTCGACACCTCGCGGGACGAGCTGGCCATCACCATGCACGTCGACGGACAGGGCGGCCAGGGAGCGAAGCAGGACACCTGGCGCGTCCTCCACGCCTACGCGCCGAACATGCCCTTCTGGGGGTGGAAGAACTTCTACGACGAGGACAGCCCGGCGATGCTCACGCCGCAGCAGACCATCGCCACCGTGAACCCCACCCCGATCTTCATCTCCTACCAGTGACGGCCCCCTCGTCCGCCGGGGCGTGGCGTGCTGGAATAGGGACATGACGTCTCCAGTCCCGCCCCGGGCAGGAAGGACGGCCCGGCGCGGAGCGGTGCCGCGGTGGTCCTCGTGTCTGTCGTGACATGGAACGGTTCCCTCGGCTCCGGGTAGGCCCGGAGATCCGGCGGCAACGTCGCCGACAGCTGCTCCTGGCCGCGACGACCATCCTGCTCGCGCTGGTGTTCGGCCTTCTGACCGCCCGCGCCGACTCCACCCTCGGCCCGCACCGGGCGACCTGGGAGGTGGATCTGTCGCGTACGGTCGTGATCGACCTCGGGCCCCTGGGTGCGATCCACCTTGAGTCCCCGGTTGCCCCGCTGGGCGTGGCGGTCACTGTCCACGAGATCCCCTCCGCCCCCGGGGGCGACGTGCTTGACGGTCTCGGTGCCGACCTGGCCGCCTACACGCAGCTCGCGTCGCACCCTCGCGCCGCCCTGGCCCCCGCGATCGACGCGCTGATCACTGACGCCCTCGGTCGCGCCGCCGTCGCGAGTGGTCTCGGCCTGATGCTGCTGTCGCTCCTGCGGACGGGAGAGCGGCCACTCGTGATGACGCGCCGGAACGCCCTCGTGGTCGCCCTGGGAGTGGTGGCGGTGTTCAGTCTCGCGGTCCTGCCGACGCTGATGCGCCCCGAGGTGCGCACCGAGCGCGCGGCTGTCCTCGACGGCACGCCGTTCGAGGGTGTCCGCGTGTCCGGACGACTCGCGGACCTCGTCAACGCCTACGGCCCGTCCGTGGTGGCGGCCTTCGAGGAGAACGAGGCGTTCTACGACGGCGCGGCCCGGGCCGTGGCCGAGCAGTTCCGGCCCGCGGTGGCAGTGGCGTCGCCACGGTCCGGCTGGGACATCGCGGCGCCCCGCGACGAACGACTCACGACGGCGGTCTTTGTCACCGACCTCCACTGCAACGTGTCCATGGCCCGCGTCGTCGCCGCGCTCGTGAACGCCACCGACGCGCGGCTGGTGCTGAACGGAGGGGACACGGTGGCCTCGGGGACCGCCGCCGAGTCCTTCTGCGTCAACGCCTTCGCCCAGGCATGGCGCGTTCCCGTGGTTGTCGCGGACGGCAACCACGATTCGGTCCTCACCGCGGCCCAGGAGACCAGCGCGGGGTGGCAGGTACTGCGGGGGTCGGTTGTCGAGGTGGCCGGCCTGCGCATCCTCGGTGACACGGATCCGACGCTCACCGCGATCGGGTCGGGAACGCGGCTGGAACGGAACGAGTCGATCGTGGCCATGGGGGATCGCCTCCGTGACGTCGCCTGCCGCGACCGGGTGGACATCCTGCTGATCCACAACCCGCGGGCGGCGACCCGGACCTCCGAGGGCGGGTGTGCGCGGCTGACGCTCTCCGGACACCTGCACCGGATGGTCGGCCCGGAACTGCTGGACTCGGGGACCTGGCGCTACGTCTCCTCGTCGTCCGGCGGGGGCAACTACGGGGGACGCACGATCGGGACACTGCAGTCGTCCGCGGAACTCACGGTGTTCCGCTTCCACCCGGACGGGTCGCCGGCAGACCACGCGCTGGTGACGGTGTCGCCGGAGGGTGCCGTTACAGTGAGCGGGTGGCACGCACTCACGACGAACCCGTCGATCCCGTCGGGGATCTCGACGAACTCCTGACAGAGGACGAGCTCCTCATCGAGGAGATCGAACTGGCGGAGCTGGACCGCGCCCGTCCCACGAGGCATCAGCGGCTGGGGGGCGCCCCGCGGCCATTCTCCTGGCTGCTGGTGGGATGCGCGCTGGTGGGACTGTGGGCGTCGATCTCGCTGGTCCTCACCGAGATGACGGTCCTCGATGATCCCCTCGCCCCTTCATCACCACGTGGCAGGCACACGTCCTCTTCGGCCTTCCCAACGCGCTGCTGGGCGTCCTGGCGTTCGGGGCCCTGCTGGGCGTGGGGCTCATGTTCGTCGCAGGGGCCCGGCCCGCGCGCTGGTTCTGGCTGATGCTGGTGTCCGGAGCGCTCGCCGGCCTCGGGTTCGTCGTCTGGTTCGCCTACCAGTCCTTCGCCGCCATTCACTCCCTGTGCCCCTACTGCCTGGTGACCTGGGTGGTGGTGATCGTCATGGCGTTCAACGTTCTCGCCCGCGCTGCCCAGGGGGGCCACCTGCGTCTCGGCGACGCCGTGACGCGGTCGCTCGTCCTCGATCGCTGGCTCCTCGTGGGGATCAGCCTCGGAGTGCTGGTCGTCCTCGCGGTGGTCGTGTTCTGGGACACATGGCTGCTGATCTTCGGCCTCTAGCCGAGTGCCGGGGAGTCCACCCGGGCGGGCACATGGGCACCGTGGCCGAGGTCCCGCAGCGCCGCGCGGACCCGTTCGGTGGTGTCCCGCAGCGATTCGGCTGAGGCGGGCCGGGCATTCGCGAAGGAGATGGCTCCCTCGTCCCACGCGGGCAGGACGTGGATGTGGGTGTGCGGTACCTCGAAGCCGGCCACGATGAGGGCGGCACGGGGCGCCGCGAAGGCGCGGCGCTGGGCCTGGCCCACCCGCTTGGCGACGACGGCCAGGTGGCCGAGGACGTCGTCGTCCAGATCGGTGAACTGCGGGATCTCCGCGCGCGGCACCACGAGCATGTGGCCGGGGGTGATCGGCGCGATGGTCGCGAAGCAGACGCAGATCTCGTCGGCCCAGCAGAAGGAACCCGGGATGCTGCCCTCGATGATGCGGACGAACACACTGCTCATGCCCCCATCATGCCCGCGCGGGGTGGCCGGGGCGCGCACAACGGTCCGGGGGCCCACCGCGGGTGCGGTAGCATGCGGGCATGAGTACCGGACTGCTGCTTCGCTAGCCGCGCAGATGGCGCGGCGCAACCTCCCCGATCGGGAGGTTTTTTCATGCCCGGTGCACCAAGGAGGGGACACATGACTGAGGACGCCATTCCGGCCCACCGCTACACCGCCGCGCTGGCCGAGCAGATCGAGACGTCCTGGCAGGACCGCTGGGAGCGGGAAGGCACCTTCCACGCCGACAATCCCTCCGGGTCGCTCGCCGGGCCGCGGGCGGCGCGGGAGAAGTTCTACCTCCTCGACATGTTCCCGTACCCGTCCGGAAAAGGACTGCACGTCGGACATCCCCTGGGGTACATCGCCACGGACGTGGTGGGCCGGTTCGAACGGATGCGCGGTCGCAACGTGCTGCACGCCCTCGGATACGACGCGTTCGGGTTGCCGGCCGAGCAGTACGCCGTCCAGACCGGCCAGCACCCGCGGGTCACCACCGAGGAGAACATCGAGACGATGCGGCGCCAGTTGCGGCGGCTCGGACTCGCGCACGACCAGCGGCGGAGCTTCGCGACCACGGATCCCGACTACGTGCGCTGGACGCAGTGGATCTTCTCCCGGATCTTCGACTCGTTCTACGACAGCGAGGCGCCGGGCCGCGGGGGCGGCAAGGGTCGCGCCCGCCCGATCGCCGAACTCGTGGAGGAGTTCGAGTCGGGCGCGCGTGAGGTTCCCGGCGGAAGGCCGTGGTCGGACCTCACCGCGGTGGAGAGGGCGGCGGTGCTCGACGGGTTCCGCCTCGCCTACATCTCCCAGGCCCCCGTGAACTGGTGCCCCGGCCTGGGCACGGTCCTCGCCAACGAGGAGGTGACCAACGAGGGACGGTCGGAGCGCGGCAACTACCCGGTCTTCAAACGGAACCTCAGCCAGTGGATGATGCGGATCACCGCCTACGCCGACCGGCTGATCGCCGATCTGGACACCATCGACTGGCCCGAGAAGGTCCGCCTGATGCAGCGCAACTGGATCGGCCGGTCCGAGGGCGCGTACGTGGACTTCCGCGTGCCTGGTCTCGGCGAGCCCCTGACCGTGTTCACCACGCGACCGGACACGCTGTTCGGCGCGACGTTCATGGTGGTCTCGCCGGAGCACCCGCTGGTCTCGGGGGACACCTCCCTCGTGCCCGCGGAGTGGCCCGAGGGCACCCCCCCGGAGTGGACCGGTGGCGCGCCGGGCCCGCGGGAGGCTGTCGCTGCCTACCAGGCGAGGGCCGCCGCGGAGACCGATGCGGAGCGGACCGACGAGAGCCGGCCCAAGACGGGCGTGTTCACCGGCATCAGCGCGATCAACCCGGTCAACGGTGCCTCCATCCCGGTGTTCACGGCGGACTACGTGCTCATGGGGTACGGCACCGGCGCCATCATGGCCGTGCCGTCGGGCGACGAGCGCGACCACGCCTTCGCCACGCGGTACGGCTTGCCGATCGTCGCCACCATCCTCCCCGAGGGGGGACACGACGTGCAGGTCTCCGCGTGGACCGGCGACGGCCTCGTGGTCAACTCCGCCAACGAGGAGATGAGCATCAACGGCCTCGGCAAGGACGAGGCGAAGGCCCGGATCACGGCGTGGCTCGAAGAGAAGGGGCTCGGCCGCGGTGCCGTGACCTACCGGCTGCGCGACTGGCTGTTCTCGCGGCAACGCTACTGGGGGGAGCCGTTCCCGATCGTCTACGACGACGACGGCATCGCGCACCTTGTCCCGGACGCTCTGCTGCCCGTCGACCTGCCCGAGGTCCCCGACTTCTCGCCCCGGACCTACGACCCCGACGACGCCGCCTCCAACCCGGAGCCGCCCCTCGGGCGGGTGGATGACTGGGTGCACGTCGAACTGGACCTGGGCGATGGTCCACGACGCTACCGCCGCGACACGAACACGATGCCGCAGTGGGCGGGATCCTGCTGGTACGAACTTCGCTATCTCGACCCTGACAACGCCACCGCGTTCGTCGATCCCGAGATCGAGCGGTACTGGATGGGACCGCGCGAACCGGGCGCCTCCGGTGGCACGGACCTGTATGTCGGGGGCGTGGAACACGCCGTCCTGCACCTGCTGTACGCGCGGTTCTGGCACAAGGTGCTCTACGATCTCGGGTACCTCAGCTCCTCCGAACCGTTCCACCGGCTGTTCAACCAGGGGTACATCCAGGCCTACGCCTACGTTGACGCACGCGGCCAGTACGTCGACGCCGCGAGCGTCGAGGGCGACGAGGTGTCGGGCTTCACCTACGCGGGGGAACCGGTGACCCGCGAGTACGGGAAGATGGGCAAGTCGCTGAAGAACATGGTGACCCCGGACGAGATGTACGCCGCCTACGGCGCGGACACCTTCCGGGTGTACGAGATGTCGATGGGTCCGCTGGACGTGTCGCGTCCCTGGGAGACCCGCGCCGTCGTCGGCTCCCAGCGCTTCCTGCAGCGGCTCTGGCGGAACGTGGTGGACGAGGACACCGGAGCGGTGACGGTCTCGGACGGGCCCATGGACCCGCAGACGGCGAAGCTGGTGGCACGGACCATCGCCGACGTCACCGAGGAGATGTCGGCCATGCGGATCAACACGGCGATCGCACGCATGATCGTCCTCAACAACCACCTCACCGGCCTGCCGGCGGTGCCCCGTGCGGCGATCGAGCCGCTGGTTCTCATGGTCGCGCCGGTCGCGCCCCACATCGCCGAGGAACTCTGGCAGCGGCTGGGGCACGAGGAGTCGCTGGCCTGGGAACCGTTCCCGGTGGCGGACGAGGCCCTGCTGGTGGAGGAGACCACGACGTGCGTCCTGCAGGTCGCGGGCAAGGTGCGCGGACGCCTGGAGGTGCCGGTGGGCATCACCGCGGACGAGTTGCGGTCACTGGCTCTGGAGGCGCCCGGCGTGCAGCGGGCCCTCGCCGGGCGGGGGGTGCGCACCGTCGTCGTCCGCGCCCCGAGCCTGGTGAACGTGGTGCCGGTCTGACCCGCCGCCTCAGCGGCGGCGGGTGCCGAAGATCGACCGGGTGATCTCCCGGCCGATGGTCCGTGCGGCGCTGTTGAGGAGCGAGTCCACCTGCTTCTGGCGCGATGCCCGCCGCCGGGCCTCCTCGCGTTCGGCCGCGGCCTCCGCCCGGGCGCGCTCACGCTCGGCCGCCGCCTCGGCCTTGGCACGTTCGCGCTGGTACTGCTCGTACTCCTTCTCCCGACGCCGCTCGAACTCCTCCAGCTCCTTCAGATGGGCGGCGTCACGGGCCGCCCTCTCCGCCGCGGCACGCTGCTGTTCCACGCGCGTGGTGAGCATCTCGTAGGCGGACTCCCGGTCGACAGCCTCCCGGTAGCGGGGCAGGAGGGTGGAGCGGCTGAGGAGCGCGGTCACGGTGGCGGGCGAGGCCGTTCCCATGCTCGACGCGGGTGCACGGAGCCGGGTGGGGGCCACCGGAGTCGGGGCGCCGCGTTCGGACAGCACGGTGATCACAGCCTCGCCGGTGCCCAGGCTGGTGAGCACCTTCTCGAGATCGTAGGGGGAGACCGGGAAGGTCCTGGCGGACTGGCGCAGCCGCTCCTGGTCCTTCGGGGTGTAGGCGCGCAGGGCGTGCTGCACCCGCGAGCCGAGCTGGGCGAGCACGTCCTCCGGCACGTCCTTGGGCGTCTGGGTCACGAAGAACACGCCGACCCCCTTCGACCGGATCAGGCGGACGGTCTGCACCACCTGGGCCAGGAACTCGCGCGAGGCACCCGCGAACAGGAGGTGCGCCTCGTCGAAGAAGAACACCAGACGCGGCTTGTCGAGGTCGCCCACCTCCGGGAGCTCGCTGTAGAGGTCGGCGAGCAGCCACATGACGAAGGTGGAGAAGAGGGCGGGCTGGGCCGACAGGTCCGGGAGTTCCAGCGCGGTGATGACACCCCTGCCGCCCTCGGTGCGCATCAGATCGCTCGTCGAGAACGCCGGTTCTCCGAAGAAGGTGTCCGCACCCTGCGCCTGCAGGGCGGCGATCTCCCGCAGGATGACCCCGGCCGTGGCGGTGGAGATCCCGCCGATGTCACGCAACTCCTTCTTGCCGTCCTCCGAGGTGAGGTGCGAGATGACGGACCGCAGGTCCTTCAGGTCCAGGAGTTCGAGCCCCTGCGCGTCGGCCCAGTGGAAGATGAGGGCGAGCGAGGACTCCTGGGTCTCGTTCAGACCGAGGACCTTCGACAACAGCAGCGGGCCGAAGTCGGTCACGGTGGTGCGCACGGGCGCGCCGTGTCCCACGCCTCCCAGGCTCAGCAGCTCCAGCGGGAACGCGGCGGGCGTCCACTCCTGGCCGAGCGCGCGCGTCCGCGACAGCAGCGCCTCCGACGCCGTCCCCGGCTCGGCCAGCCCCGTCAGGTCCCCCTTGATGTCGGTGAGGAAGACCGGTACGCCGGCGGCTGACAGTCCCTCTGCCATGAGTTGCAGCGTCCGGGTCTTCCCGGTTCCGGTGGCCCCCGCCACCAGGCCGTGCCGGTTCAGCATGCGCAGCGGTATCGCCACCTGGGCGCGGGGCTCCGGGACGCCCTCCACCAGCAGGGCGCCCAGCGGGAGGGCGGGACCGTCGGACCGGTAGCCGTCGGCCACCTCGCGGGCGTGTCCCGTCAGGCCGGCCGCGGCGCCGCCGGAGGGGGCGACGGCGGCGGGGGCGGCGGCGGAGGGGGCGGCGGAGGGGGCGGCGGCGTCGGTCACCGGCGTCGGCGGCGGCGCGGGCTCGCCCGGCACCGCGGAGTCCGCCAGAGCGGCTTCCAGGGCTGCCTGCGCGGCGGCCGCGCGCGCAGCGGCGGCGTCGGCCTCCTTCTGCGCTGCTTCGGCGGCGGCGCGCGCGGCGTCCGCCTTGAGCCGGGCGATTTCCTCCGGTGATGCCATGATCCGATCGTAGGGCCGTACCCTGTTCTCATGGGCGGACAGCGGGTCGCGCTGGTCACGGATTCGACCTGGAACCTGCCAGCGGAGTTCGCGCGCCAGCTGGAGGTCGCCGTCATCCCGTTGCACGTTTCGTTCGGTTCGCGGACCTGGTGCGACTGCGAGGAGGACATGGCCGCGATCATGGACTCCCTCCGCCGCCTGCCCGCGACGACCTCCCAACCCACCCCCGGCGAGATCGCGGGGGTGCTCACCGACCAGATCGCCGCCGGCGCCTCCCGCGTGCTCTGCATCCACCTG
Source organism: Actinomycetales bacterium (assembly GCA_022838965.1). The sequence continues at coordinate 17,597 of JALHDK010000046.1, forward strand.
TCCGGCGGGCTGTCCGGGACCTGTGCCGCCGTGGCGACGGTGGCCGCGCGGATCACCGCGGACACGGGGGTGCGGATCGACGTCGTCGACTCGCGCACGGTGGGCGGCGCACTGGGGTACGCCGTCGCGGTGGCCGCCGCCGCGATCCCGGAGGGCGCGGACGTCGCGATGGCGCGGGCGCGCGAGTGCGCGGCCACCGCCCGCGTGTTCCTCACGGTCACCGACCTGCGGCACCTGCAGCGCGGCGGCCGGCTGAAGGCGCCGCAGGCCGCGGTGGGCACCGCGCTCGGCATCAAGCCGCTCCTGCACGTCCAGAACGGAGAGATCCGGCTGCTGGAATCGGTGCGCGGCACGAAGCGAGCCCAGGACCAGCTGGTGCACCGGGCCCTGATCGCGGCCGGCGCGCCCACGCGCGGGCCCCGGGAGCCACGCTCGCCGGTCAGCTTCGCGGTGCATCACGTCGGGGAACCGGACGTGGCCGACGCGATCGCCGCGCGTCTGCGAGCCGGGGCCGACGACGCCGGCCTCGCTGTCGATCGTCTCGACGTCACCCCGATGGCCGGCGTCCTCGCGGCCCACGCGGGTCCGGGAGCGCTGGGCGTGGCGGTCGCACGCACCGGGGGCCGAATCCACAGGTGACCCGGGCGCCGCGTCATCCACAGGCGGGCGCCCGGCGCGGACGGCCCTGCCGACCGGCCCCCTAGGGTCCGATGCGTGGCCTCCCACCGCGCTCCCGCCCCGTCGCCTCTCGCCCTGCCCGCCGTCGCCACCCGCGGCCTCGCGCTCCTCGTCCTCACCCTCGGCGTCCTCGTCGCGTGGCGGGCGTGGGCGTCAGCGACGGGCGAGGTGACCGAACTCGTGGCGGTCCCGACCACCAGCGAGGCGGTCCCCGACGGGAGACCCGCGGAGCCGGCACCGGACACCACGACGCCGGCACCCCTCGTGGTGCACGTCACCGGAGCCGTGGCGACTCCGGGCGTGTACGAACTGTCCGCAGGAAGCCGGATCGATGACGCGATCGCCGCCGCCGCCGGGCTCCGGCTCGACGCCGACGAGTCCGCACTCAACCGGGCGCAGGTGCTGGCCGACGGCCAGCAGGTCTATGTCCCGGCGCTGGGGGAGGCCGCGCGTCCGGGGGACGGAGGGCCGGCACCCGGACCCCCCCTGGTGAATCTCAACACGGCGACGGCCGGGGAACTCGAGACACTCCCCGGGATCGGACCCTCACTCGCCGGCCGCATCGTCCAGTGGCGGGCGGACCGCGGGCCCTTCTCGAGTCTGGAGGACCTGGACGCCGTGCCCGGGATCGGTCCGGCCATCCTGGACCAGGTCCGCTCCCTGGTCACCGTGTGAAGAACGACCTGCGTCTGGTGCCCGCGGCACTGGCGGCCTGGGCAGTCGCCGCCGCGGCCCTGAGCCCCGGCTGGGCGTTCGCGGCCGGCGCGGCCGTCCTGGCCGTGGGGACGGCGGGAGTGTTCGTCCGGCGACGATCGTCCGAGCCCTCGGCGCACCACCAGGTGGTGCTGTGCGCTGCGGTGGCGCTGGCTGTCCTTCTGAGCGCGCGGATGCAGCTCGGCGCGCGGCTCGCGGGCGGGGTCGCGGCC
>JALHDK010000047.1 GCA_022838965.1 Actinomycetales bacterium
AGTACCTGCACGCCTTTGGGATCCGCAGCCCCTCCAGCCCGGTCCGGAACTCCTACCGGCGGCACAAGGTGGAACGCAACTACAACAAGTGGATCCGCCTCAACGGCATCGCGCTGATCTGCGGCCACACCCACCGGGAGAAGTTCCCCCGCACCGGCGAGCTGCCCTACTTCAACTCCGGGAGTTGCGTCTATCCCTCCCACATCACCGGGCTCGAGATCGCGGACGACACCATCACGCTCATCCGCTGGCGCATCGATGCGAATCCGGACGGCTTCCTGCAGGCGGCCCGGCGGGTGATGGCCGGACCCGTCCCGCTGGCGAAGTTCGACCTCAAGCGGGGAGGAGCAAGCACGGCGTTGAAGGACGGGATCACGAACCCGTGACCTGTGCCGGTGCCCCCGGCGGGGCTTGAACCCGCGACCGGCGGATTATGAGTCCGCTGCTCTGACCGGCTGAGCTACAGGGGCGTGCGCGCCCAGCGTACTTGTCGCCGCCCGGCCCCCGGAAATCGGGTTATCGTGGGCGCATGCCCCGTCGTCAGCGACTTCCCGGCGCCGTCGCCGCGCACGGCCGGCGCCTGGTCATGCTGGCGGCGGCGGCGCTCGAGGACGGCGCGTGGCTGCTCGTCGGGGTGGATGAGGGCGCCGTCGTCGACGAGGCCGGGAGCGCGCAGTCGTTTCCGTGGACGGACGTCGAGAGGGCCACCTGGGACGGCCACGCGCGCACGCTGCGCGTGACGTGGGTGGACGGCCGCCCGGACCTGGTGCTCCGCACGGCCTCCGATGACGTCTACGACGTCTCCGTCGCGCTGCGCGACCGGGTGACGGCCTCGCTCGTGCACGTCGAGTACCTCCGGACCGCCGGTGGGGGAGAGGTGCGCGCGCTGATCCGGCGCGGCGCGGGGGGCGCGCTGTTCTCCCAGCTCGTGGCGCGCGGTCCCGTGGCCGACGACGACGCCGTCGCCATCGCCGCACTCGAGCGCAACGCCCGCGCGGCCGCCGGCCTCGCGTGATTTCGCCGGCGCGGCCCGGGGCTGATAAAGTCATCCAGCGCGATCCCGCGTAGCTCAATTGGCAGAGCACCCGACTGTTAATCGGCAGGTTGCTGGTTCGAGTCCAGCCGCGGGAGCCACCACGCCCCGGACCCGCGGTCCGGGGCTCTCGTGTCCCAGGGTTCCTGCCCCGGGCGATCACCCCGGCCTCCCGGGCCTCCTGCCCGTGCGGGCGCGGCCGAGGGGACGGGCTACCCGGCGAGGCGGGCGATGTCGGGGCACATCTGCGTCCGAGGTCCCATTCGGGGGCTCCTGACCGTTCGTACGATTTCCTCACCGCACCATGAACGGGAGGATTCCGATGGAGGGAGTACAGCTCCTCGACCTCGAGGGCCGCAGCCGCCTCGCTGTGACCGTGAACGGCCACGAGCTCGAGGTCTACGAGGGCCTCACCATCCTGCAGGCGCTCCTGCAGGAGGGCGTCCACATCCCGCACCTCTGCTACGACATCCGGCTGCCCCGCTCCAACGGGAACTGCGGGCTGTGCATGGTGGAGATCGGAGAGGACTCCCGCCACGTGAAGGCGTGCCAGACCCCGATCCGGGCGGGCATGGACATCACCACCAACTCGCGGCGGCTGGAGGACTACCGGAAGGTGCGGCTCGAGCAGCTGCTGAGCGACCACAACGCCGACTGTGTCGCCCCCTGCGTCCAGACGTGCCCCGCCAACATCGAGATCCAGCGCTACCTCGGCGCCGTCGCGGACGGCAACTACGAGGCCGCGATCCGGATCATCAAGGACCGCAACCCCTTCCCGAGCGTGTGCGGCCGGGTCTGCCCCCATCCGTGCGAGGCGGCCTGCCGGCGCACCCTGGTGGACCAGCCGGTGGCGATCAACTACGTCAAGCGGTTCGCTGCCGACTGGGACATGGCCCGCGAGACCCCCTGGCTCCCGATCAGGGCGCCGCGCACCGGCCACAAGGTCGCCGTCGTGGGGGCCGGCCCCTCCGGACTCTCGGCGGCCTACTACTCCGCGGTGAATGGCCACGACGTGACGGTGTTCGAGCGCCAGCCGCAACCTGGCGGCATGATGCGCTACGGCATCCCGGAGTATCGCCTGCCCAAGGCCATCCTCGACCGGGAGATTGACATCCTGCGCGACCTCGGGGTGCAGATCCGCACCGGGAAGGCGCTCGGGACACACCTGCGGCTCGAGGACCTGCAACGCGACTTCGACGCCGTCTACCTCGCCATCGGGTCGTGGCGCGCCACCCCCATGAACCTGGAAGGGGAGAACGACGAGAGCGTGCGGCTCGGGATCAAGTACCTCGAGAGCGTGACGAAGGGTCAGGACCTGCCCCTCGGTGACACGGTGGTCGTGGTGGGGGGCGGCAACACCGCCATCGACTGCGTCCGCACGGCGATCCGGAAGGGCGCACGGACGGTCAAACTGGTCTACCGCCGCACCCGCGCGGAGATGCCGGCCGAGTCACACGAGGTCGAGGAGGCGATCCGGGAGGGCGTGGAGATGGTGTTCCTCACCGCGCCCACCGCGATCACGATGCGGGACGGGGTGAAGCACCTGCACTGCATCCGCATGGAACTCGGGGAGCCTGACCGCTCGGGACGGCGCCGTCCGGTCCCGGTCGACGGCAGCGACTTCACGATCCCGTGCGACACGATCATCGGGGCGATCGGGCAGAGCACCAACACGCAGTTCCTGTACAACGACCTGCCGGTGAAGCTCAACAAGTGGGGCGATGTCGACATCAACGGCAAGACGATGGAGACCTCCGAGCCCAAGATCTTCGCCGGTGGGGACTGTGTCACCGGGCCGGCCACGGTCATCCAGGCGGTCGCCGCGGGCCGGCGGGCGGCCGAGGCCATGCACCAGTTCCTCGAGAAGGGCTACGTCCGCCCCGAGAACCCCAACTACCAGTGCAGCCGCGGCTCCCTCGAGGACCTGCCGCGCTGGGAGTTCGAGCAGATGCCGACGATCCCGCGGGAGGAGATGCCCACCCTGCCGCTCTCCGAACGGATCGGATTCGCGGAGGTGGAGCTGGGGTTCGATGAGACCGCGGCCCACATCGAGGCCGCACGCTGCCTCAAGTGCGGCTGCCAGGCCCGCTTCGACTGCGATCTCCGCAACGAGGCCCGGGCCCATGACGTGCGGTTCCGGACCCCGATCCACGTCCGGCCCTGGGTGCCGCTGGTCCGCGACCACCCCTTCATCACCCGGGACCACAACAAGTGCATCTCCTGCGGCCGGTGTGTCGCGGCCTGCGCGGAGATCGAGGGGGTCAACGTGCTCGCCTACCAGTTCCGGCAGGGGACGCTCACGGTGGGCACCCACGACGGCAGGCCACTGATCGAGACCGACTGCGTCTCCTGCGGGCAGTGTGTCACGGCCTGCCCTTGCGGCGCCCTCGACTACGTGCGCGAACGCGATGTCGTCTTTGACGGCATGTTCGATCCCACCAAGCTCGTCATCGGCTTCATCGCCCCTGCCCCGCGCAGCGTCATCGCGGCCCACTACGGCATCGCCGCGAAGGACGCCTCCCCGTTCATCGCGGGAATGCTGCGGCGGGTGGGGTTCGACCGCGTCTTCGACTTCTCGTTCGCGGCTGACCTCACCATCATGGAGGAGGCCACCGAGTTCCTTGACCGGGTGGCGACCGGGGGCGTGCTGCCCCAGTTCACGTCCTGCTGCCCCGGCTGGGTGAACCTGGTGGAGCGCCGCTACCCGGATCTGATCCCGCATCTATCCAGCTGCAAGTCCCCGCAGCAGATGATGGGCGCCACGGTCCGGAACCACTACGCCCAGTGGGCCGGAGTGGCGCCGGAGGACCTGTTCATCGTCTCGATCGTGCCGTGTCTCGCGAAGAAGTACGAGGCGGCCCGCCCCGAGTTCGCTCCGGGCGGGCGGCGCGACGTCGACGCCGTCCTTACCACCACCGAACTGCTGGAGATGGTGAGGATGCGGCGGATCTCCCGGGAGGAGATCGTTCCCTCGGAGTTCGACCAGCCCTACGCGCGCGTGACCGGCGCGGGCGTGATGTTCGCGGCATCGGGCGGGGTCGCCGAGGCAGCGCTGCGGATGGCGGTGGAGAAGCTGACGGGCGAGCCGCTTCGCGAGCACCTGTACTTCGAGAACGTCGTCGGGCTGGACGGCTTCAAGGAGGCGCGCATCGAGGCTGCCGGACGGACCGTGAAGGTCGCCGTGATCAACGGGCTGGGCAACGCGGAGCCGGTGATCCGGAGGATGCTCGCCGGGGAGGACCTCGGGTACGACTTCATCGAGATCATGGCGTGCCCGGGTGGCTGCATCGGCGGCGCCGGCCACCCCGTGCCGGAGCGCGCGGGAGAGATGCAGGACCGGCTCAAGCTCATCACGGACATCGACCAGCAGTCGACGTACCGCAAGTCGCAGGAGAACCCGGACATCCACCGGCTGTACGACGAGTTCTACGGCGCCCCCAACTCACCGCTGGCCCACCGACTGCTGCACACGACCTACGCTCCCTACCCGGGTCGGACGCCCGCCAGGGTGTGACCCGCCCGGGACCGCCCTGCGGGGCTGTGGGAGGATGGCGCCATGGCGAAGCGAGACATCCGGGTCATTGGTGACCCCGTGCTCCGTACCCCCTGCAAGGAGATCACGCGGATCGACGCGCGAGTGCGGTCGCTGGTGGACGACCTGTTGGACACCGTGAACGAGGAGGGCCGGGCCGGGCTCGCCGCCAACCAGATCGGCGTGTCGTTGCGTGCCTTCGCGTGGAACCTCGACGGCGCCCTCGGGTACGTGCTGAACCCGGTCCTCGTGAGCCGCTCGGAGGACGAGTACCAGGACGGCGAGGAGGGCTGTCTCTCCGTCCCCGGCCTGTGGTACCCCACCGAGCGGGCGTGGTACGCCCGCGCCGAGGGCATCGATCTCGACGGTCGGCCGGTGGTGGTGGAGGGCGAGGAGATCTGGGGGCGGCTGGTGCAGCACGAGCTGGATCACCTCGATGGCATGCTCTACATCGACCGGCTCGACCGGCAAACGCGGAAGAAGGCGATGCGTGCGATTCGCGAGATGCTGTGACGGTGGACGAGCCGCGGCGAGTCTGATTCAATAAGAACAGCCGTGTGATTCCCGGCTGTCGAGGGCGTTGGGGAAGACGAACCTCGCAACCAGGAGTCGAAATGAGTGGAACGTACACCCGCGGTGTTGTTTTCGTGCACTCGGCGCCTCGTGCCCTGTGCCCGCACATCGAGTGGGCCGTCAGTACCATTCTCGACCAGCGGGTCACGATGGACTGGACGGATCAGCCCGCCGTGCCCGGGCTCGTGCGTGCCGAGTACTCGTGGTTCTCCAGGGTCGGGACGGGGGCTCGCCTCGCCTCCGCCCTCCGTGGCTGGACTCACCTCCGCTACGAGATCACCGAGGACGCCTCGCCGGGCACCGACGGCGGCCGGTGGTCCCACACCCCCGAACTCGGAATCTTCCACGCCCAGACCGACGCGCACGGCAACGTCGTCATCCCGGAGAACCGCATCCGTGCGGCGCTGGAGCACTCCCACGACGCCGCACGCATGCGGCGCGAACTCGACCTCGCCCTCGGGCAGGCGTGGGATGACGAGCTCGAACCGTTCCGCTACGCGGGAGCGGGAGCGCCCATCCGCTGGCTCCACCGGGTGGGCTGACAGAGCGTGAACGGAGGAGGGGCCCGGTCATCCCGACCGGGCCCCTCCTCCGTGTGAGGTCAGGCGTTGCGGAGCAGCAGGGCCACGTTGTGCCCACCGAAGCCGAACGCGTTGTTGATGGCGTGCACCGGGCCGTCCGCAGGCAGGGGACGCGGAGTGTCGCGCACCAGATCCACCGGCAGGTCCGGCTCGGGCTGCGTCACGTTGATCGTGGGGGGAGCGAGCCGTTCCCGGACCGCCAGGACGGTGAAGATCGTCTCGAGCGCGCCCGCGCCGCCCAGCAGGTGACCGGTCATGGACTTCGTGGCGGACACGAGGACCGAGGGGCCGACCACGCGGGAGATCGCCTGGGCCTCGACCAGGTCCCCGGCCGGCGTCGACGTCGCGTGTCCGTTGACGTGCACCACGTCCGCCCCGGTGATGCCGGCGTCCGCGATCGCGAGCCGCATGGCGCGCTCCTGGCCTTGGCCGGTCGGGTCGGGAGGAGCGACGTCGTACGCGTCGGCACTCATCCCGACACCCGCGACGACGGCGTGGATCCGGGCCCCCCGGGCCTGGGCGTGCTCGAGGGACTCGAGGACGACGATGCCCGCGCCCTCACCCATGACGAAGCCGTCCCGGGTGATGTCGTACGGGCGGGAGGCGCCCTGCGGATCGTCGCAGCGGGTGGACAGGGCCTGCATCTTGGCGAACGCCGCGAGCGGCATCGGGTGGATGGCCGCCTCCGTCCCACCGGCGATCACCACATCGGCCCGTCCGGAGCGGATCATCTCGACGCCGTCCCCGATGGCCTCGGCGCCCGAGGCGCACGCGGAGACGGGTGCGTGCGCCCCGGCGCGCGCCCCGAAGCGGACCGAGACGTACGCGGCGGGGGAGTTCGGCATCAGCATCGGCACGGTCATCGGCAGGACGCGGCGGGCGCCCCGCTCCTTGATCGTGTCCCAGGCGTTCAGGATGGTCCACACCCCGCCGATCCCGGAGGAGACCACCACACCGAGCCGCTCCGGCTCCACCTCGGGAGCGCCGGCGTCGGCCCAGGCCTCGTCCGCCGCGATGACGGCGAACTGGGTCGAGGGGTCCATCCGCTTGGTGTCGCGGACCGGGAGGACGTCACCGGCGGGCACCTTGAGGGTGCCGGCGAAGTCCACCGGGATGTCGTACTTCTGGGCCCAGTCGTTCTCCATGGTCCGGATACCGGACTGTCCGGCGAGGGCTGCGGCCCAGGTGTCGGCAACGTTTCCCCCCAGCGGGTTGGTCGTTCCCATCCCGGTGACTACAACAACAGGCATGCTCACTCCTCAGGGTGCCCGCCAGCGCGGGACGTGGATCGGACGGGCGGCTGCGGGAGCCGCGGTCAGGCCTGGGCCTTCTCGATGTAGTCGACGGCGTCCTGGACGGTGACCAGCTTGGTGGCCTCCTCGTCCGGGATGCGAACCTCGAAGCGCTCCTCGGCGTAGGTCATGATGGTCATCATCGAGAGCGAGTCGATGTCGAGGTCGTCGGCGAAGGACGACTCGGGCTTCACGGAGTCGGCCGGGAGTCCGGTCTCCTCGCTGACGATCTCGGCGAGGCCTGCAAGGATCTCGGATGCGCTGAGTGCCATTGTTCTTTCTCTCCTCACACGGTGTGTGTCTGGTTGGGGAGGACGACGACCTGCGCGGCGTACGCCAGACCGGCCCCGAAGCCGATCTGCAGGGCGATCTGTCCACCGGTTGCCTGGCCTTCGCGGAGCAGACGCTCCGTGGCCAGGGGAACTGAGGCCGCGGAGGTGTTGCCGGTCTCGGCGATGTCCCTCGCGACAATCACGTCATCGCGCAGATGCAGCTGCTTGGCCATCTGGTCGATGATGCGCATGTTGGCCTGGTGGGGGATGAAGACCTCGATGTCCGCGGGCTCGAGTCCCGCCGCCTCGATGGCCTGCTTCGCGACCTCGGCGATCTTGAAGCTCGCCCACTTGAAGACGGCCGGGCCTTCCTGCCGCAGCGTCGGCCACGACGTGTCCGTGCCGTCCCGGAAGGTGAGCCAGGAGTGCGTCTGGGTGATGAGGTGCGCCTGACCGCCGTCGGCACCCCACACCGTGGGGCCGATGCCGGGCGTGTCGGACGCGCCGACCACCGCCGCTCCGGCGCCGTCACCGAGGATGAACGAGATGGTGCGGTCCGTCGGGTCGATGATGTCCGACATGCGCTCGGCGCCGATCACGAGGACGTGCTTCGCGGCACCGGATCGGACGAGCGCGTCCGCCTGCGCGATGCCGTAGCAGTATCCGGCGCACGCGGCGCTGATGTCGTAGGCGGCGGCGGGTGTGGCACCGATGCGGTCGGCGAGGATTCCGGCGGCGGCCGGGGTCTGCTCGTACCAGGTGATGGTCCCGAGGATCACCACGTCGATGTCGGACGCCGCCACGCCCGCCGCGGCGAGCGCGTCCCGTGAGGCCGCCTCGCACATGTCGAGGAGGGAGGTCTCCGGGTTCGCCCGACGCCGGGAGATGATGCCGGTGCGCTGCCGGATCCACTCGTCGGAGGAGTTGATCGGTCCGACGATCTCGTCATTCATCACAACGCGCTCCCCGCGCATGCCGCCGACTCCGAGGATGCGGCTGTAGGACACGGGCTGCGCCACCTTGAGGGTCTTCACGCGGTCAATCCTTTCGCAATCTCGCGCGCTGCGGGGAGATCATCGGGGGACGTTATCGCGAGCGCGGGCACCCCGCGCATCTCGCGCTTGGCGAGGCCGGTCAGGACCCCGCCCGGACACAGTTCGACGATCCCCCGGACGCCCAGCGTGGTGAGCGTCTCCGCGCAGAGGTCCCACCGGACGGTGGACGTCACCTGGGTGACGATGCGGGCAAGGGCGTCGCCGCCGTCGGTCACCACCGCGCCGTCGCGGTTGGACAGCAGCACCGTGCCGGCGTTGCGGGGGGTGAGGGCGCGGACGGCGTCCCGGACGGCGTCGACGGCGCCGGCCATGTAGTGGGTGTGGAAGGCGCCGGCGACGGCGAGCGGGATCACCCGGGCACGCGCCGGGGGGTTGGCGGCCAGGTCGGCGAGCTGTGCGGGCGTCCCGGCTGCCACGACCTGCGACGTGGAGTTGATGTTCGCCACCTCCGCGCCGGAGCGGGCGATCGCCTCGAGGACCTCGTCACGGTTCCCCCCCACGACGGCGCTCATCCCGGTGTCGACGGCGGCGGCGGCCAGTGCCATGGCGCGGCCCCGGACGCCGGCGAGGGCGACCGCGTCGGCCGGGGAGAGCACCCCGGCCACGGCCAGGGCGGCCAGCTCGCCGACGGAATGTCCCGCGGCGACGTCGGCCGGAATGTCGAGCGCGGCCCAGGAGACCAGGGACGCGGCGACGATCAGCGGCTGCGCGACGGCCGTGTCCGTGATGGTGGCGGCATCCGCCGTCGTGCCGAGCGTACGGAGATCGAGGCGGGCGGCCTCGGACATCTCGCCGACCAGGTCCGCGAGTGCGGGGTCGTCGAGCCAGGGACGGAGCATGCCGGGGGTCTGCGACCCCTGGCCGGGACTCAGGACTGCAAGCACGATCAGAATCCTTCCGGGAAGATGCGGGGGGCGCGTCTGGGAGGTGCCGAAAGTTGCCACCGGGTGATTTGGATGATTCCTCCAAAGTCGGTCATGGATCACCTCCCGTTCGGGACGCCGCCGGACTCGGCGAGACGGCCGACGGCGAGTGCGGTCTGCAGCACATATCCCTCGCGTGCGTCCGTGGGGTCCCATCCGACCACCTGGGAGATCCGCCGCAGGCGATACCGCACGGTGTTGGGGTGAACATACAACTCGCGGGCCGCCCCCTCGAGCGAGTGGCCCTGGGAGATGTACTCGTCGAGGGTCTCGACGAGCGGCGCGCCGGCTGCGACGAGCGGCCGGTAGATCTCCTGGATGAGGGTGTGGCGTGCGAGGGGATCGCCGTTCAACATGCGCTCGGGAAGCAGGTCGTCCGCCATCACCGGACGCGGAGCTTTGACCCAGGCGGCGACGGCCAGCATGCCTGCGAGCGCTGCCCGGGCGGATCGCCCGGCCTCGGCGATCTCGCGGACGGACGGCCCGATCACGACCGGTCCGGGGCCGAAGTGGTCCGCGAGGACGAGCGCCACCGACTCCGGGCGGGGCTCGGCGCCGAGCACCGCCACCACCCGGTCACCCTGGATCCCGAGGAGCGCGTCCGAGGTCAGGCGACGTGCCTGGTGGCGGAGCTCCGCGGTGAAGCGCTCGGGATACTCCGCCGGAGCGGAGCCCACCATGACCACAGTCCGGCCCCGGCCGGTCCACCCGAGCGTGGAGACCCGCGACCGCAGGGCCTCGTCGGACGCGCCGCGCACGATGGCGTCGACGGCGAGGGCCTCGAGCCGCGCGTCCCACGCCCCGCGCGACTCGGCCGCGCGGGCGTAGACCTCGGCGGCCGAGAACGCCACCTCCCGCGAGTAGAGGAGTGCCGCCTCCCGCAGAAGGGGCCGCTGCTCCTCGGTGACGAGCGCCATCGCGTGATCCTCGACCACATGAACGAGGAGCCGGATGAGACCCACGGTCTGGTGGAGGGAGATGGCCCGGGCGAGTTCGGGCGGTGCGACCCGGAAGATCTCGCTGGCGCTGGTCGAGGAGTGCTCCGGGTCCTCCAGCCATGCGACGAAACTGCCGAAGGATTCCTGGGCCACCATTCCGAGCCATGAACGGTACTCGGCGGAGAGGGCCGGGAACCAGTCGAGATCCTGCTCCATGCGTCGGGCCGCGGCCGTCGCGAGCAGGGACGTGCCGTTTCGTAGTCTTCCCACAAGATCGCCACGGACGTCCTCGCTCGTCAGCGACGCGTCGGTGCGATCCCGGGCCATGGTGAGAGCATAGGGCCACGCCCCGGGATTTGGAGGAACTCCACGAAGACGGCGTGGTGCCAGACCGGCGACGGGTGCACCGTGACGAGATAGGGTCGGGGCATGGGAATTCTCGACCGGATCAAGGCGAGGATCGAATCCGCGAGGTCTGAGGACATCGTCGCCGCCGAGGCGGCGCTGGTGGCCCGTCTGGACGCCGATCCGAACGACCGCGACGCACTCCTCGCGCTCGCCGACCTCATCACCGCACCCGTGCCGGACACGGTGGTGGATCCCCTGACGGCGGCCCAGCAGCCGGCCACCCCGGCCGACCAGCGCCGGACGTCCCTCTGGGCACTCGCGGAGGAGTACGCCGGCAACCCGCAGGCGTGGGCACCCCTGGTGGAGCTGGCCCGCCTCCTCCTCGACGATGATCAGGACGCCGCGATCCGCCGACTCTCGACCGCCTGTGACCGGGATCCGGCTGGCCGCGCCCTCGCCCAGTCGATCGAGATGCTGCGCCAGCGCGGCCTCGCCCACCAGGCGGTTTCGCTCGGGGTCGCCAAGTGGGTACCGGCGAGCCATCCTTTCGAGACCGGCCGCCAGCTGGTGCTCGCCGCCGTCGAGGCACAGGACGGCCCCAAGGCGCGCGAGATCGTCTCGCGTCTGGGTGACGCCTACCCGGACCACCCCGAGGTCTCCAGCCTCGAACGTCTCGCCGACGACGTGGAGCCCCACACCGGCACGATTCCGGTCGTGCGGCACCCGGGAGTCGAGCGCCCGGCGCGCCGCGACCGTCCGTAGGCCGACGGCCCGCCCCCGGCCCAGCGCATCGCCTACCCCCAGGGGAAGGAGCCGGAGTGGGAGGAGCCCCAGGAGCCGCCTTTGCCGGAGCCCTCCCGGGAGGAAGCCCTTTTCCCGGAGGATGCTGGTTTCCAGGGGGAGCCCGTTTCGCAGGGCCCCGGGAGGGCC
>JALHDK010000280.1 GCA_022838965.1 Actinomycetales bacterium
GGGCACGCCAGGCGCTCCGGCGTCCGGCGGTGGTGGCGCCCGCAGTGGTCCGTGGCCGGCGTGTGGCCCCACGGCTGCGTGCGCTGGGCGAGGGGCTCGTCGAGCACGACGGCGAGGTCGTGCTCGCCGCCGGCGCGGATCCGGCGGGCGATCCGGGGCTCGCGTTGCGTGCGGCGGCGACCGCGGTGCGCACCGGCCTGCCCCTGTCACCGCCAACCCTCGCCTCGCTCGCCTCCTCTCCGCCGCTGCCGGAGCCGTGGCCCGCGACGGCCCGTGCCGACCTCCTCGCCGTCCTCTCCTCCGGGGACAGGCAGGTCCCGGTCCTGGAGGCCCTCGACCGCGCCGGGCTCCTCACCCGCTGGATCCCCGAATGGGAGCTGGTGCGCAACCGGCCGCAGCGTGCCGCGATCCACCGGCACACCGTGGACCGCCATCTCATCGAGACCGTCGCCGTGGCCGGCGGGCTGGCACGCGAGCTCCCCACCGCGGAGCGCGACATCCTGCTGCTCGCGGCCCTCCTGCACGACATCGGCAAGATCCCCGGCGCCACCGACCACAGCGCGACGGGGGCGGCGATGGTGGGGCCGGTGCTGTCACGGATGGGCTGGGCGGCGGTCGCCGCCGACGTCTCCCACCTCGTGGAGCACCACCTCCTGCTGGCGGAGACGGCCACGACCGCGGACCTCGAGGACCCGGAGGTGATCCGCCGCGTTGCGGCGGTGGTGGGGGACCGGCGGCGGTTGCGGCTGCTCGCCGCGCTCACCGAGGCCGACGCCCGGGCGGTAGGGGAGCGGGCCTGGTCCGCCTGGCGGGCCCGCCTGGTCGGCGAGCTGGTGGACCGGGTGGCCGCGGAGCTGTCCGGGCAGTCGCACGCGCGCGCGTTACCCTAGGTGGGACAGCGCCACGAAAGGCAGGTTACGTGTTCGCCACGCTCTCCGATCGCATCACAGCCTCGTTCCGGTCCCTGCGCGGCAAGGGGCGTCTCACCGCCGAGGATGTCAACGAGACGATCTCGCAGATCCGGCGGGCGCTGCTGGACGCGGACGTCGCGCTCCCGGCGGTGCGCGCCTTCACCGCCCGGGTGCGGGAACGTGCCGAGGGCGCCGAACTCTCGCAGGCACTGAAGCCCGGCCAGCAGATCATCAAGATCGTCAACGAGGAGCTCATCGAGATCCTCGGCGGCGAGTCCCGTGAGCTGCACTTCGCGAAGCACCCGCCGACCGTCATCATGCTCGCCGGCCTCCAGGGTTCGGGCAAGACCACCCTCGCCGGCAAGCTCGCCCTCTGGCTCAAGAACCAGGGCCACACCCCCCTGCTGGTGGCCGCCGACCTCCAGCGGCCCAACGCCGTCACCCAGCTGCAGATCGTCGGCCAGCAGGCCGGCGTTCCGGTGTGGGCGCCGGAGCCGGGCAACGGCGTCGGCGACCCGGTGCAGGTGGCCCGCAGCGGCGTCGCGACGGCGCGGGCCCGGCTGCACGACGTCGTCATCATCGACACCGCCGGCCGGCTCGGCATCGATGCCGAGATGATGCAGCAGGCCATCGACATTCGGGACGCCACCGACCCGGACGAGATCCTGTTCGTGCTGGACGCGATGATCGGGCAGGACGCGGTCACCACCGCCACGGCCTTCCAGCAGGGGGTCGGCTTCACCGGAGTCGTCCTCACCAAGCTCGACGGCGACGCCCGGGGCGGCGCCGCCCTCTCCGTGCGGACCGTCACCGGCGAGCCGGTGCTCTTCGCCTCCACCGGCGAGAAGCTCACCGACTTCGAACGGTTCCACGCCGACCGCATGGCATCCCGCATCCTCGACATGGGTGACCTGCTCACCCTCATCGAGCAGGCCGAGCGGGCCTTCGACCAGGCCGAGACGGAGCGGATGGCGGCGAAGCTCGCCGGCGAGGGCGAACTCACCCTCGAGGACTTCCTCGTCCAGCTGCAGCAGGTCCGCAGGATGGGCTCGATGAAGAAGATGCTCGGGATGCTGCCGGGCATGGGGCAGATGCGCGAGCAGCTGGAGAACTTCGACGAGCGCGAGGTGGACCGGGTGGAGGCGAT
>JALHDK010000048.1 GCA_022838965.1 Actinomycetales bacterium
TCAACTCCTATCACCGGCTCGTCCCCGGGTTCGAGGCCCCGGTGAACCTGGTGTACTCGGCACGCAACCGCTCGGCGTGCATCCGGATCCCGGTCACCGGCACGTCGCCGAAGTCCAAGCGCCTCGAGTTCCGCGTGCCGGACCCGTCATCGAACCCCTACCTGGCCTTCTCCGCCATCCTCATGGCCGGCGTCGACGGCATCAAGAACCGCACCGAACCGGCCGACCCGATCGACAAGGACCTCTACGAGCTGCCTCCGGAGGAGCACGCGCTGATCGACCAGGTGCCGGACTCCCTGCCGAAGGTGCTCGAGGAGCTGGAGAAGGACCACGACTACCTGACGGACGGAGACGTGTTCACCCCGGACCTGATCGAGACCTGGATCGACTACAAGCGCACCAACGAGATCGACCCGCTGCGGCTTCGCCCGCACCCGCACGAGTTCGAGCTCTACTACGACCTGTGAGAGGCACGAGGCCGCCCGGACCGCCGCACGGCGTCCGGGCGGCCTCGCCCGCGCGGGTCAGAAACTCTCATCCATCCATCGGCGGACCATCCACCCGGCGCCGTCGCTGTCGAGGACGACGATCCCGGTGTTGACCAGCACGCGCCCCGTCGCGAACGCGGCGTCCACGTTCCGGGCGTGATACCCGGCCCAGGTCCGGATGATCGCCCCGTGCGAGAAGAACACGGCCACCCCGTCCCCCACCGCTGACCGGGCCACCTCAATGGACGCGTTGAACCGCGCGAACACCTCCCTGCCCGACTCGCCGCCCCGCATCCGGATGTCGATGGTGCCGTGAGCCCAGGCGTCAACCGTGCGGTGGTATTCGAGGACTGACGGCAGGTCGGAGCGCATCTCGAGCTCGGCCGCGCGGATCTCGCGGATGCCTGGCAGCACCACGGGGGCGAGTCCGAGCCTGCGCGCGAGGGGGCTGGCCGTCTGGATGGTGCGCGTGAGGTGCGAGCTGAAGATCCCGACGACGTCCTCGCGCATCAGGACCTCGGCCACGGCCTCCGCCTGCTCGTGGCCGAGGGGCGTGAGAGGCGCCCCGGGTGCGGCGGTGTCCAGCGCACGGTCGATGTTCGCGGCGGTCTGCCCGTGCCGCACGAGGATCAGTCGCATCGCCGCCTCCTCACGAGTAGAAGACCGACTCGACGACCTTCCGCGCCCGCCGCGCCGCGCGCAGGTAGTCCTCCTCGAAGTCCAGCGAGGCCCCGGGAGGGTAGCCGAGCAGCCGGGAGACCACGGTCAGTTCCCGGCCCACCTTCGGCAGGACATCGGACTTCTGTGGCTTGTCGGTGACGAGCATGATCGCGTCCCGCGTCCTCGATGCCAGCTCCCATGCGCCACGCAGGGCCTCGAACTCCTCGGCGGAGAGGACACCCACCCGCCAGACGCCCTCGAGCGCCGGGATCGTGCGGGTGGTCCGCAGCTCGGGGTGCGCGTGGGCGAGCTGGAGCTGCAGGAACTGGGCTGTGAACTCCACGTCGATCAGGCCTCCCCGTCCCAGCTTGAGATGCCGGTTGGCGGGGACCCCGCGCGGCATCCGCTCCGCCTCGACACGGGCCTTCATCCGGCGCAGGCTCACACGTGTCGGCTCGTCGAGGCCACCGGGGCGGTACCGGATGGGATCGATCATCTCGACGAACCGGTGCAGCAGGTCCACGTCCCCCGCAACGGGGCGGGCCTTCAGCAACGCCTGCCGCTCCCACGGCTCCATCCACCGCTCGTAGTACTCCGCGTAGGACGCGAGCGAGCGCACGAGCGGCCCGCGTCGCCCCTCCGGCCGGAGGTCGGCGTCGACGGCGAGGGGAGGCTCGACGCTCGGCTCGGTGACGTCTGCGGGTCACTGACCGGTTCGTAGACGAACATCACGTCCGCGTCGGACGCGTAGTTCATCTCCTGTCCGCCGAGCCTGCCCATGGCCACGATCCCGACGCGTGCCGGGTCCTCGTCGGGTGACGTCCGCATCTGCTCCCGGACGGAGTGGAGCGCGATCCGCAGCGCACCGACGAGGGAGATGTCGGCCGCGTCACTGATCATCTGGGCGCGGGCGGGATTCACGCCGTCGAGGATGTCGCCGAGTGCGGCTCGCGTCAGCTCGCGTCGGCGGAGGTAGCGGACCGCCTCCACGGCCGACCGGCGA
The DNA here is from genome assembly GCA_022838965.1 of Actinomycetales bacterium. The sequence continues at coordinate 2,152 of JALHDK010000048.1, forward strand.
TCGTCCCGGCGTCCGAGGAGGGCATCGAGTTCGCGCAGCAGCACCTCCTGCGGGCGGGCCTGCAGCGCCTCGTCCTCGTCTAGCCACTTCACCGACTCGGGCAAACGTGACAACGCTGCGGTCGCGTACGCGCTCGAGGACAGCACCTGGGCGAGTCGGACACCCGCGGTGCCTGAGTCACGCAGCAGCTTCAGGTACCAGTGCGTCCCGCCGAGCTCGTCCGACAGCTTCCGGAAAGCGAGCAGCCCGGCGTCAGGGTCGGGGCCATCGGCGAACCAGCCCAGCATCACCGGCAGGAGGTGTCGTTGAATCGCGGCACGTCTGCTCACGCCCTCGGTGAGCGCGGCGATGTGTCGCAGGGCGCCCGCCGGGTCCCGATAGCCGATCGCCCTCAGCCGGGCCGTGGCGGCTCCCGGGTCCAGCGCCAGGTCCTGGGGCGACAGGCGGGCGGTGTAGGGCAGCAGCGGCCGGTAGAAGATGGCCTCGTGCAGCTCTCGCACCCGTCGCCGGGTCACTCGCCAGGCCTCGTCGACGTCGTCGACACCCAGCAGACGCGAGAGTCGTCGCAGATCCTCGGCCCGGTTGGGCACCACGTGGGAGCGGACCATGCGATGCAGCTGGATCCGGTGCTCCAGGGCGCGCAGGAAGCGGTAGCAGTCGGCCAGTTCGGCGGCGTCCGCGCGGCCGACGTAACCGCCGCGCGCGAGGGCGTCGAGGGCCGGGAGGGTGCCGCGCACGCGCAGCGTCTCGTCGGTCCGGCCGTGGACCAGTTGCAGGAGCTGGACGGTGAACTCGACGTCCCGCAACCCGCCCTTGCCGAGCTTCAGCTGACGCTCCGCGTCCCGCGCGCGGACATGGGCCTCGACCCGCCGGCGCATCGCCTGGGAGTCCTCGACGAAGTTCTCCCGCTCGACGGCGCTCCAGACGAAGGGCTGGGTCGCCGCCACGTAGCGTGCGCCCAGCTCGATGTCCCCCGCCACAGGACGGGCTTTCAACAAGGCCTGGAACTCCCACGTCTTGGCCCAGCGCCGGTAGTAGGCGATGTGTGACGGGAGGGTCCGCACCAGGGGACCATCCTTGCCCTCCGGGCGCAGGTTGGCATCGAGGGGCCACAGCGGCGGCTCGGGTCCCACCTCGGAGACGATCTTGGTGACAGTGATCGCGAGCTGTGTGGTGGCGGCCACCGCCGCCGCCTCGTCCGCGCCGTCGCAGACGTAGATGACGTCGACGTCGGAGATGTAGTTGAGCTCCTCGGCACCGGTCTTGCCCATGGCGATGATGCTGAAGGGGTAGGGCGCCGCGTCAGGGCACCGGTGCCGGGCGAGTTCGAGAGCGCCGTTCAGCGTGGCGCCGACGAGCGTTGCCAGGGCGGCGGAGACCGCGGGCATGACCGCGCGCGCGCCGTCCGGCGTGGCGGCCGCGGCGTCGAGGTCCATCACCACGATCGAGAGCAGCTCGCGGCGGTAGTGCCGCCGCAGCGCGGCCACGGCGGCAGCGATCTGATGCTCGCGTTCCGTGAACGGCCGGACCACCTGGAGCACGCGCTCGTAGACCTCCTGGTAGGGCGCTCCCGCGACGTGCGGAGTGAGCGAGGCGAGGAGGGCGGGATCAGTGGTCAGCAGGTTGGCGAAGTACTGGGAGGCTCCGAGGACGCGCAGCAGCGAGAGCCAGCGGTCCCGATCGAGCGCGCGCACAGCCTCACCTCCCGGCGACTCGAGGAGCCGCAGCAGGTTGAGGAGGGCAGCGTCCGGATCGGCCGTGATGGACAGATCGGCGGAGAGCTGGACGGGGTCCATGCCGGAGAAGACGGGGTCGTCAAGGAACCGGAGTGCCCTCGTCGTGTCCGCGAAGCCCCGGCGCGCCAGTTCGGTACGGAGGGTCGTGGACTCGCGCACTCACGGTCCCGTCAGAAAGCGTCTCAGCTCCCAGGGAGTCACCTGATGCCGGTACTCACGCCACTCCCGGTGCTTGTTGCGGATCACGTAGTCGAACACGTCCTCGCCGAGCGTCTCGGCCACCAGTTCGGACTTCTCCATCTCGGCGACGGCGCGCTCCAGCGACGACGGCAGGGCGGCGATCCCCATGGCCCGTCGCTCGTCGTCGGTGAGTTCCCACACGTTGTCGTCCGCTCCGGGGGGGAGATCGTAACCGAGTTCGATCCCCTTCAGGCCCGCCGCCAGAATCACCGCCAGAGCCAGGTAGGGGTTGGCCGCCGAGTCGAGAGAGCGGAACTCCACGCGCGCCGAGGTCGACTTGTCGGGCTTGTACAGCGGCACGCGCACGAGCGCGGACCGGTTGATGTGGCCCCAGCAGACGAAGCTCGGCGCCTCCCCGCCGCCCCACAGGCGCTTGTAGGAGTTGACGTGCTGGTTCGTGATCGCCGAGATCTCGTGGGCGTGTCGCAGGAGACCGGCGATGAACTGCCGCGCGGTCCGCGAGAGCTGGAACTCCCCTGCCGGGTCCCAGAAGGCGTTGCGATCGCCCTCGAAGAGCGAGAGATGCATGTGCATTCCGGAGCCGGGAGCGTCGATGAGCGGCTTTGGCATGAACGATGCCACGTAGCCCTGCGCCGCGGCCACCTCCCGCACGATGGTGCGGAAGGTCATGATGTTGTCCGCCGTGGTCAGCGCGTCCGCGTAGCGCAGGTCGATCTCGTTCTGGCCCGGGCCCCCCTCATGGTGGGAGTACTCGACCGAGATGCCCATCTGCTCGAGGAGCGTGATCGCCTCCCGGCGGAAGTCGGTGCCCTTCCCCCGCGGCACGTGGTCGAAGTATCCCGCGTTGTCGATCGGGACCAGTTCGCCGTTGGGACCCGGGGGTTCGAAGAGGTAGAACTCGATCTCGGGGTGCGTGTAGAAGGTGAAGCCCATCTCCGCCGCCCTGCGGAGTGCCCGCTTGAGCACGGCGCGCGGCTCGGTGCGCGCCGGCTCGCCGCCGGGAGTGAGGACGTCGCAGAACATCCGCGCCGTGCCCTGGTGTTCGCCGCGCCAGGGCAGGACCTGGAACGTCGAGGGATCCGGCCGGGCGATCATGTCCGCCTCCGTGACGCGGGCCAGTCCCTCGATGGCGGAGCCGTCGAAGCCGATGCCCTCCGCGAAGGCGCCCTCCAGTTCGGCGGGGGCGATCGCGACGGACTTCAGCACGCCGAGCACGTCGGTGAACCAGAGCTGGATGAAGCGGATGTCGCGCTCCTCCACCACGCGGAGCACGTACTCCTGTTGCCGATCCATTGCTCCTCCTCCCTTGTCGGGCCCTCTGCCCATCATCGCCCATCCCGGGCCACCGCGCAGGCGGCCACCCGGCTCTCGATGTAAACAGTTCGTGACACCGCTTCGCGCGTAGGCTGGAGCCGGGCTCCCACCGGGCGGACGAGAGGAACACCCATGACAGGGCAGCAGAGCACGGGCGTACCCGTTCCCCAGCGCGTGCGGGTCCACCACCTTCGGGAGGCCAAGGAGCGCCATGAGCCGCTCACCATGCTCACCGCCTATGACGCCGTGTGCGCCCGCATCTTCGACGAGGCGGGCATCGACATCCTCCTGGTCGGGGACTCCATCGGGGACAACATGCTCGCCCACCCCAACACCATTCCGGTGACGGTGGACGAGATGATTCCTGCGGTGCGCGCGGTGGCCCGCACCGCGAAGCGCGCCCTGGTGGTGGCCGACCTCCCCTTCGGCAGCTACGAGGCCTCCCCGGCCCAGTGCCTCGCCACCTCCGTGCGGATGCTGAAGGAGGGGTACGCGCACGCCGTCAAGTTCGAGGGCGGTGCCCACCTCGCCGGTCACATCGAGCTCTGCACCCGCTCCGGCATCCCCGTGGTCGCGCATCTCGGCTTCACGCCCCAGGCCGAGAACCTGCTGGGGGGCAAGCGCGTGCAGGGCCGCGGCACCGCGGCCGCGGAGAAGCTGGTGAAGGACGCCAAGGCGCTCCAGGACGCCGGGGCGGTCGCCGTCGTCCTCGAGATGGTGCCCGCCCCGCTGGCCGCCCGGGCGACCGAGATCCTCGCGATCCCGACCATCGGGATCGGCGCCGGTCCCGACGTCGACGGACAGGTTCTCGTGTGGACGGACATGGCCGGCATGGGGTCGTGGTCACCACGCTTCGCCAGGCAGTTCGGTGCCGTGGGCCAGGAGCTGTTCGCGGCGACCCGCCGCTACGCCACCGCGGTGCGAGAGAGGCAGTTCCCGGGACCGGAACACACCTACCAGTCGTGAGTCACCGCGGCGGCTGGGCCGTCCACTCGTCCTCGTCGTCCTTCCACCTCCTGTCCGCCTCCTCCCACTCCTCGTTCCGCTCGCGTGCGCGGGCGAACGCCCGCTCGGCAGCCTCACGCGTCGGGTACGGGCCCATCCTGTTCATTCCCTCGGACACCCGACCCTCCTCGACCCGCCGGGTCTCGAGGTTGAAGTAGTACTCGGTCATGGGCGGCTCCTGACGTGAACGTACACTCGACATCATGTTGGCTGATCGCGCGCCGCGAGGCACCCTGAAACCGGGACGGATCTCGCCCAGACGCCCCGTGCCGCCGTCGATTCCCCGGCCGGAGTACGTGGGACGGCGGGGCCCGGAGCGGGTGAGCGCGCCCGAGGTGAAGTCCGAGGAGACGATCGAGCGCATCCGGGCCGCGGGCCGGCTGGCGGCCCGGGCGCTCCAGGTGGTCGGGGCCGCGGTCCGTCCGGGCATCACCACCGACGAGCTGGACGCTATCGGGCACGACTACCTCATCGCCCACGGCGCGTACCCGTCCACGCTGGACTACATGGGATACCCCAAGTCGCTCTGCACCTCGATCAACGAGGTGATCTGCCACGGAATCCCGGATGACACCGTCCTGAAGGACGGTGACATCGTCAACATCGACATCACCGCCTACCTGGGCGGTGTCCATGGCGACACCAACGCCACGTTCCTGGTCGGGGATGTCGACGAGGAGTCCCGCCTCCTCGTCGAACGCACCCGCACCGCGATGATGCGGGGCATCCGTGCCGTGCGGCCGGGACGTGAGGTCAACGTCATCGGCAGGGTCATCGAGTCCTACGCGCGCAGGTTCGGTTACGGCGTCGTCCGCGACTTCACGGGCCACGGTGTCGGCGAGGCGTTCCACTCGGGGCTCGTGATCCCGCACTATGACGCCGCACCCCTCCACAACGAGCTGCTGAGAGAGGGCATGGTCTTCACCATCGAACCCATGCTCACGCTCGGCACCATCGAGTGGGACCAGTGGGACGATGGCTGGACGGTCCTCACGAAGGACCGTGGCCGGAGCGCGCAGTGGGAGCATACTGTGGTGGTCCGTGCCACTGGCGCGGAGATCCTCACCGTCCCCTGAGGAGGGCGTCATGTCCATCGCGTTCGGCATCGACATCGGAGGTTCGGGAATCAAGGGTGCCCCGGTCGACCTGGACACCGGGGTGTTCGCGGGCGACCGGCTCCGCATCCCCACGCCCGAGCCCTCCACCCCCCGCGCGGTGGCGGACGTCTGCGCGACCATCATCGAGTCCTTCCGTCTCCCTCCCGAGACCCCCATCGGCCTGACCTTCCCCGCGCCGATCAAGCACGGCGTGGTCCCGTTCATCGCCAACCTCCACAAGTCCTGGAAGGGCGTCAACGTGCCGAACCTCATGTCCGAGGTGATCGGCCGTACCGTCATCGCCGTCAACGACGCCGATGCCGCGGGTTACGCGGAGGTTCGCTACGGGGCAGCGCGGGACAGATCGGGCGTGGTCATCGTGACCACGCTGGGAACCGGGATCGGCTCGGCGATCATCGTGGACGGCATTCTCGTACCCAACACCGAGCTGGGGCACCTCGAGATCGACGGGCACGACGCCGAGAGCCGGGCATCGGACGCCGCCCGCGAGCGCGAGGACCTCACATGGAAGCAGTGGGCCAAGCGCCTCACCAGGTACTACTCGACCGTGGAGATGCTCTTCTCACCTGACCTGCTGGTCGTTGGCGGCGGAGTCAGCAAGTACCACCAGGAGTTTCTGCCGCTGATCAGGATCCGGACCCCCATGGTCCCCGCCGCCCTGCGCAATGCCGCGGGGATCGTCGGCGCCGCCCGCCTGGCGGCTGACGGACACCACTGAGCCAGCGACTGACGGACACCACTGGGCCAGCGGCTGGCAGCCACCGCTGGGTCACCCGCGCCGACGGGCGACCGCCTCGGCCAGGGACGGGGCTGCGGCCCGGTCAGCCTCCACTCGGCGGAGCCGGAGGGGCGGCAGGCGGAGCCGGAGGGGCGGGAGGCGGAGCCGGAGGGGCGGCGGGCGGAGGCGGAGGGACCGGTCCCGCGGCCGCGACAGGGCCGCCCGGCCCGACCGGCTGCCCCCACGGCTGCCCCGCTGGCGGCGTCGCTGGCGGCGTCGTAGGCGGGAACAGCGCGGGCACTCCCTGCGGGTACTGCTCCTCCCAGCGTTGCTGCGCGAACCTCAGGTGGGCATCGGCCGCCCGCTCCCGGCGGTTCCGGAGCACGACGAACAGCACCACGGCAACGATGAGCGCCGCCACCCCGCCCAGGATGACCGGCAGCCAGCCTGAGCCGTCCGCTCCCCCGAGAACGCCAAACGAACCACCGCTGGCGTCACCCCGCGCCATCATCTCCGTGCGCTCCCCGGGCTGCGGTTCCCAGACCACGGTCCGGCCCTGCAGGGTGCCGTTGTGCTCGGAGACCGCTCCGGGGAACGTGACGGCGATACGGACGTCGAAACCCGCCATCATCTCGCCGGATCCCTCGGCGCCCATGTCCGACAGGTCCATCGCTCCCGTGACGACGAACTCGTCCCCCTCCCGGACGATCCGGAGGGTGTCCGCGTCATTGGCCTGGGACATCTGGTCGAGCGGCACAGCGGTGAAGGTGACCCGGGTGCCCGTGTAGCCGTCCTGGGCCCAGGGCTCCTGCGTGGATCCGGGGGGAAGTCCACTCTCCAGGTCCGAGCCGGCCTCCTCCCACAACGCCTCGGGATCGGTGCCGAGCAGGGTCGCGACATCGTCGTCGAAGGCCATGATCATCACGCCGTCCACAGTGTCGTCCGGGTTCAATGTCAGGTCCACGTCCACCTTCATGCAGCCGCTCACGAGGAGCACCAGCAGGGCACCGATGAGTCCGGGGAGGCCACGGCGGAGAGGGGTGTTCATGCGGACGATCCTCCCACATCGTGCAGGTCCGGACGGCGCCCGCGCGGTGGGTGGTCGGTGCCCCGGCAGGCCCGGCCGCGCGGAGGTTACGATGCTGCCGACGACGGGAGGCACGCATGACGTGGCTGTGGGCGGTGCTGGGGCTGGCGGGTGCCGCCGTCGGAGTGGACCGGCTGGGGCTGTGGGCCGAGTCGCACGGCTGGCTGTACTGGCGGCACCGCAAGCCGGGCTCCGCCGGTCCGAGCGGCGGCATCCTGGTGGACCTCATCGAGGTGTTCCAGCCGCAGCATCGGCACGTGGTCGAGGAACAGGACCGGGAGCGGCTGACGATCCGACAGCACGGCAGCGGCGCGCCCCCGTTCGACATCGACCTCGACGCGGGCACAGCCCTCATCCGGCTGCCGCACGAGGCGCCACCGGAGGGCGGATGATCGCCCGGCCCGCGCTGGAGAACCGCGGGGTGCGGGCCGCCCTGGGGGCGGCTGTCCTGTTCGGCGCCGGCACCCCGCTGGCGAAACTGCTGCTCGACGCCGTCAGCCCGTGGCTCGCCGCCGGGTTGCTCTACCTGGGCTCCGGGGTGGGGTTGCTCGCCTTCCGCCTCGTCCGCCGATCACCGCGGGTCCACCTCGCCCGCCCGGATGTGCCGGCGCTCGGAGGTGCCGTCCTCTTCGGGGGCGTGGTGGGCCCCGTCCTGCTCATGTACGGCCTGTCCGGCATGCCGGCATCGGGCGCCTCTCTCCTCCTCAACGCCGAGGGCGTCTTCACCGCTTGCCTCGCGTGGCTCGTGTTCCGCGAGAACGCCGGCCGGCGGGTGGTGCTGGGGATGGTGGCCATCGTGACAGGAGCGGTGGTACTGAGCTGGCCGGGTGAAGCGCGGTTCGCCGGCGCACTTCCCGCGCTGGCGGTTCTGGGGGCGTGTCTGGCCTGGGGCATAGACAACAACCTGACGCGCATGGTCGCGCTCACCGACGCCACGTGGCTGGCTGCCGTGAAGGGGCTGGTGGCCGGCCCGGTCAACCTCGGGATCGCCGTCGCGCTCGGCAGCGGGTTGCCGTCCGCGGCGACGGCGGGCGCGGTGATGCTCGTCGGGCTCGTCTCGTACGGGGTCAGCCTCGTGCTGTTCGTCGTGGCCCTGCGGCACGTCGGCACGGCCCGGGCGGGGGCGTACTTCTCGGTCGCCCCGTTCTTCGGCATGCTCCTCGCAGTCGCGCTGGGAGATGCTCTCACGCTGCCGCTCGTGGTGGCCGGCGCGCTGATGGCAGGGGGCGTCTGGCTGCACCTGACAGAGCGCCACGTCCACGTGCACACCCATCCCGCGCTCACTCATGACCACTGGCACACCCACGACGACGGCCACCACACGCACACCCACGACGAGCCCGTCCCCCGGGAAGGTCACCGCCACCTCCACCAGCACTACCCGGTCACCCACAGCCACCCGCACTATCCGGACAGCCACCACCGTCACCACCACTGACGGCGCACGCCGGCCCCGTGCCTCAGCGCAGCGGATGGGCCTGGAAGAACGTCCACATCTCGCGGGTCGCGTCGATGTCGTCCGTCGTCGGACCCGTGATGAAGCGGGGCAACGGGTTGCCCCCCGGCCAGGTGTGGCCCCCTCCCTCCACGGTGTGGAGGACGACGTCGGCGTCCCCGTCACACTGCGACCAGCGGGTCCCCGTCACCGCACCCCGCGTCGGGAGTTCCAGCGCCGCGCCGCACCCGTTGCGAACGGCGTAGTCGGCGACCCAGGCGCGCACCGACGGAGCTGCGCCACCGGGCCCCCCGAGCGGACCGCCGTCGTACGGGACGATGGGGTCTGCGGTGCCGTGGAAGGCGATGAGTGGCACGGGGCGCTCACGGTCGCACGCCTCCCAGGGGTGGAGGAACAGTCCCGCGACAGTGCCGATGGCCGCGATCCGGCCGGAGAGTGCGCACGACAAGGCGAACGCCATACCGCCACCGTTGCTGATCCCGTTGACAAAGATCCGGTCGGGGTCGATCTCGTAGTCACGTTCGAGGATGTCGATCATGCCGGTGAGGAACCGGACGTCCGAGGCCTCGGCCGGGCCTGGGGCGCGCGCCGCCCACCTCAGGGGAAATCCCGTGCCCATGGGGTACACGACGATGAACCCCGCGGCGTCGGAGAGGTCGCTCCACCGGGAGACGGACTCCTGATTGGCGGGCCACTGGGCGAACCCGTGGAGGGAGATCACCAGCGGAACCGCACGGGTACCGTCGTAGGACTCGGGGACATGCAGCAGGTAGCGACGCGTCTCGCCCGAGACGACCAGCGTGCCGTTCGTGCGGTTCGCGACGACGAACAACCCGATCAGAACGGTCGGAACGGCGAGGAGGAGAACCAGGACCACCTGGAGGAGCCGCACCATGATGCGGACGCCGCGCGACCGGGGCGAACGCGTCGACATGTCCCCCAGTCTCGCACGCCGCCACGGCGCCGGGGTGGGTCAGGACCCCAGCGCCTCCCGCAGGAGATGCACGAGCGCCTCGACCTGCACCGCGTCGCTGGTGACCACCTCGTCGTCGCTGCCATCGAGTGCGCGGGCGGCGAGTCCCTCCTTGGCGTCGATGAGTTCGGCGATCCGCGCGTCGAGGGTGTGGGCCGCCAGGATGCGCCACGCGGTGACCGGCTGCTCCTGCCCGATCCGGTGCAACCGGTCGATCGCCTGCGCCTGCTCGGCAGCCGTCCACGAGAGCTCCGCGAGGACGACGTTGGAGGCGGCGTGCAGGTTGAGCCCCACTCCCGCCGCCAGCAGCGAGCACACGGCGACCGCGACGTCCGGGTCCTTCTGGAACGCGTCGATGGACACCTGCCGCTGGAGCGCGGTCTGGTCGCCGCGGATCGAGATCGTCCGCAACCCGGCCTCCGCGAGCGCCGCTTCCGCCGCGTCCATCACGTCGATGTGCTTCGCGAAGAGCACCACCTTGCCCGCCGAGCGGGCGAGTTGCGCAGCGTAGTCCGCTGCGAGCGTCGCCTTGCCCTGCCCGATCCTGCGCACCATGGTGAACACGTTCTCCGTGCCGCGGCTCGTGCGCGTGGACTGCAGCTCGGCCCTGGCCACACGACGCATCAGGTCGAGATCGGGAGGTCCGGCGACGTCACCGCCGCGCGCCTCCACCTGGGCCCGGTAGCGGGCGGCGAGACGCTTCCCGAGCGCCCGTTCGGCGCGCCGGATGGAGCGCTCGAGGGCGTCGTCGAGTTCGACGGGCAGGTCGACGACCTGCCTGGCGGGAAGGTCGGCGGCGACGTCGACCTTGCGGCGCCGCACGATGCCCATGCTGATCACCGCCTCACGGGCGGCGGGGTAGAAGGCGTGGTCCGCCGGCGTGAGACCGGTGTCCTCCAGCTTCCGCACGAGTGCGGGACTGGGCTGGTCGCCCTTGATCCAGCCGAGGAACCGCCAGATGGCCCGGAAGTCCTCGACGTCGTTGATGAGCGGCGTCCCGGTGAGCGCCATGAGCAACGGGTTGCCCCCGGGGGTCCGCTCCCGGATTCGTTCGGCAAGGGCGAGGACGTGCCGGGAGCGCTGCGAGGAGAGGTTCTTTATGAAGTGGGCCTCATCCACCACCATCGAACGGAACCCGAGCGTGGCGGCCCAGGAGAGGTGCCGGTCGAGGATCTCGTAGTTGACCACGAACACGTCCGCGAACGCGTCCATGTCCTCCCCGTCTCCGTGGATCACCGTGACGCGACGGCGCGGGGTCCACCGGGCAGCCTCGCGGGCCCAGTTGATCTTCACGACGTTGGGGACGACGGCGAGCATGGGGTAGGCGTCCGCCACGGAGGCCGCGATGAGTGCCTGCGCCGTCTTGCCGAGGCCCGGCTCGCCGGACGGCCTCGAGGAGGCGTGCCTGGTGCGGCATGAGGTGCTGCCCGGGCGGCGCGTACTGGTCCCGCCGCAGCGGTTCCGGGAGGGCCATGGATGCCGCCGCTCCGCCGGCACCCTGCTCGAAGGCGCGGTAGAGGGGGTCCATGAGATCCCACCCGGCAAGGGTTCCGCGCGGCCGGGTGTCGTCGGACGGTTGCCCCAGCGCGGGAGCGAGGAAGGGGTTGGCGCGGGCGCGGGCGAGGACGGACGCGGGAACCACCTGTCTCGCTGCCAGTTCCCCGGGCACCGGGGCTGCCCTGACGGGGTTCGCGGCAGGCTCCTCCCCCGGGTCCATGCCCGCCTCCTCCAGCCATTCGCGGCGGAGTCGCAGGGCCGCCGGCCCGGGGGTGACATTCTCGCCGAGCAGGTTGAGGAGACTGGTGTCCCGCGCCGCGATCTGGGCGAGGATCGTCGCGATGCCCTCGAGACGCCGCAGGAGCTCCTTCCTGGCGGAGTCGGTGAGGGTGCCGTCCGCCTTCACCCTGGCCCGCTCGGATCGCATCAGCAGGGCGATCACCTGGAAACTCGTGCGATCCCTCGGGCCGACCCTGCCCGCCTTCGCCCTGGCCTCGACGTGCCGCACATGGCGCGCGAGGATCGGGATGACAGGTGCGCTCTCGTCGGCGCCCACCGTGCGTTCGCTCGTACGGCTGAGCTGCCGACCCCGGTCGGAGGCCGACATTCTCCTCCATGCACTCGAAGGATCTGACAGGGCGGCGCGAGCGAGGATGCCTACGAGGACGGAGTGACCACGAATCAGGGCCGCCGTGACGCGGCCGAGGAGTTCGCAGAGCCACCGTCTCGCGCCACGGGCGGTCGATGGGATGCGAGGGCTTTCGCAGGCGCCACGTTCAGTCTACGCCACGCGCGGCGCCACCGGGCCCCGGCCGGATCGTCGCCTCCGGGCGGTCAGGGACGGCATCATGGAGCCGGGGCTCTCCGGCCCCCCGCCGATTGACCGACCCCGCACCACACGATGGACACCTGGACCCGAGTCCGCGCACCCGCCCGCCGCACCGCCCGCGCTGTGCGTCAGGTGCTCGCGTGGATCGCTTCCCTGACGGTCGCCGTGGGGACCGCGGCGATGGAGGCCTCGCCCACGGTGACGCGCAGCGTCTGCACGGGTGGCGTCGTGAACGTGGTGGCGCATCCGGATGACGACCTGTTGTTCCTGAGCCCCGACCTCCTCCATGACGTGCAGGCACGGCGCTGCTCGGTGACGGTGTACCTCACGGCGGGCGATGCCGGGCGTGGACCGTCACGGTGGCTCCATCGCGAGCGGGGCGCGCGTGCTGCGTACGCGCAGATGGCTGGCGTGGACGACACGTGGTCCGCGTCCGAAGTCACCGTGGCAGGCACGCGGCTCCACCTCGAGACGCTGGTGGAGGCGCCGGAGATCTCGTTGATCTTCCTGCGGCTTCCCGACGGCGCCCCGTCCGGCTCGGGCTATCCGCGCCACGGCCACCAGAGCCTCCGCAGGCTGTGGGAGGGAGCGATCTCCACGGTGACCGCCGTGGATGGTTCCGCGAGACACACGAGCATGTCGCTGACGGCGACGCTCGCCGCGCTGCTGGCGCGCTACCAGCCTGCGGTGATTCGGACGCTCGATCACTCGGCGTCCTTCGGATCCGGTGATCACGCCGACCATCTCGCGTCGGCCCGGTTCGCCGGCGCGGCCAGTCAGGCCTACCGGTCGCCGCACACGCTGGTCGCCTACGCCGCCTACCCGGCCGTCGAACAGCCCCCGAATGTCAGTGGCGCCGACCTGGCGGCGAAGCGTGCCGCCTTCGCCGCGTACGCCCGCCATGACGACGCCCTCGGCCGCGCCTGGCCGCTCCACGGCCGATGGCGGGCCCGATTGACACGCGAGTACATCGTGGCCTCGTCCCGGGGCGAGTGAGCCGGCCTGTACGCCGGGTTCTGTTCCGCCGCGATCGCGACGGTGACGGCCATCCATCTCGGGACTGCGTTGCCACAGCCCTCCAGCGACCTACCCGCAGGCTCGGGCGAGCAGCCCTCGGGCGCCTGCTGCTTGGTCTTGCTCCGGGCGGGGCTTGCCCAGCCACCCCCGTCACCGGAGGTGCTGGTGGTCTCTTACACCACCGTTTCACCCTTGCCCGGCCGCGTGCGCGGACGGGCGGTTTGCTTTCTGTTGCGCTGTTCCCGCGGGTCACCCCGGGTGGGTGTTACCCACCGCCCTGCTCTGTGGAGCCCGGACGTTCCTCGGCAGTTGCCTGACGCGGCCGTCCGGCCGACTCACTCGCCCGTCCATTGTACGCTCAGAACAAGGTCAGTGGGGGTTCGGCCTGTTCCGCCAGCTCAGACGGCAACCCCGCCACGACCAGCTCGGCGACCTCCGGCCACACCCGCACGATGGACAGCGAGGCCGGCGGAACCCGCACCCGTTGCCAGAGTGCGGGTGGCAGGCCGATCAGGGAACTCACGCACACCTTCGTCACCACGGAGTGGCACACCAGCACCACCGTCTCCCCGGGGTGCTCGGCGAGCGCGCGTCGCGCGACCCTGGTGACGCGGTCCTCCACCTGGCCCGGCGTCTCGCCGTCAGGGGTGGCCAGGTCCGCGGAGCCGTACCACCGCTCCATCATGCCGGGGAACTGGTCGCGCACCTCCCACGCACGCAGACCCTGCCACTGTCAGACCGAGAGCCTCCGAGACCACGGTGGCGGTCTCCTGGGCGCGCACCATCGGTGACGCCCAGACCGCGGCCGGCGGCGGGATGTCCCTCCACACCTCCGTCAACCGCTCCAGCAGCCTCGCCACCCGGTACGCCTGGGCGCGGCCCCGCGCGGACAGCGGCGGTCCGGGCGTCGCGCCACCCGAGAACCCGTGTGCCGCGGTCAGCGCGGTCTCGCCGTGGCGCACGAACACCAGCGTGACGGGCGTCGCCGTCCCGAAGTAGTACAGCGCCCCGGAAGGCTTGCGCAGCCGCGCGGGCCACTGCACCTCGTCGGGCGCGCACGCGAGATCGGGGAGGGTGGTGACCTCGCCGGGGGTGACCTCGCCGGGCGTGACGTCCACGGCTTCGGCCGCCCCGGCGGCGGGCACCGCGGCGGCAGGCACCGCGCGATCGGCGGCGGGGAGCGAGCCGCGTCCGACGGCCGCGCGCGCGTCCATCGCCCGGTTCGCGAGCGCATCGGCCGCGGCGTTCTCCTCGCGGGGCACCCAGCCGAGACCTCCGCAGAAGGGACATCCGTGGCTCAGAGCCGCCTTGATGTCGGTCCTTGCCCTCTTCCTCGTTATCTCCACCAGTCCGAGCCCTGTGACCCCGTATACCCTTGCCTTGCACCTGTCGTTTTTGAAAAGCTCCTGAAGCTGGCGTATAAGCTCCTGGTTCTCCTCCTTTGAATCCATATCGATGAAATCAACGACTATGATCCCGCCTATAGCTCGTAGCCTCAGCTGTCTGGCGATCTCATCCGCCGCTTCCATGTTGGTCTGGAATATTGTGTCATTGAGGTTCTTCGACCCTACGAATTTGCCGGTGTTGACGTC
>JALHDK010000049.1 GCA_022838965.1 Actinomycetales bacterium
CCGATCCGGTGGTGGGTGGTGAGTCCGGCGTCGCGCCCGATCCGGTGGTGGGTGGTGAGTCCGGCGTCGCGCCCGATCCGGTGGTGGGTGGTGAGTCCGTCGTCGCGCCCGATCCGGTGGTGGGTGGTGAGACGCCCCGGGCGAGCGACGAAGCCGGATCGGCTGTCGATTCGGGCCCGGCCTCCACATCTGCTGCCGAGGCACCCGCCCTCGTCACCGCCGGTGTGGGCGCGATCGAAACGTATCTCGCCGCGCTGCGGCAGCATGAGTCGGGCAACAACTACACGGCACTGAGCCGGATCTCCACTGCTTCGGGCGCCTACCAGTACATCGACTCCACCTGGGCGAACTTCGCTGGCTTTGCGCGAGCCTATCTCGCTCCGCCCGCCGTGCAGGACGCCCGCGCACGATCGGATGCGCTGAGAGCCTTCGCAATGTATGGCAATTGGGAGCAGGTAGCGGCAGCGCACTTCTACCCGAAGTGGGCGGGCGACCGCTCCCTGTGGCACATGGTGCCCGCGCCCGGGAACCCAACAGTTCAAGCGTATGTCGACAGGGTCCTCCGGCTGATGGGTCTCCCGTCCAGCGAGCCACTCCGGCCGTCGGACACTGCAGCCGGACCCACAAACACCACGTCTGCGGCCGCGGTGGCCGCGGTCACCGAGATCACTGCCCCGGATGTCACGGAGGCATCCGGCACCGCCTCTGCGTCCGAGGTCACGGTTGGCGGGCCTCCTGGCAGCCGCGAGACGGCTCGAACAGCCGGCGAGTCGGACTCTGACGCACCCACCTTGGAATCACCCGCGACTCTTCGCGCATCGACTCGGACTGACGCGGACGCCACTGTCCTCAACACCTCAGCCGGCGGACGCGATCGCGAGTCCGGCCATCACGGCGGCATCGACACGCGGGTCCTGGCCATTACGCCCGCGGACCGTGCCCGGATGCACCACTCGTGCGGACATGCCCGCTCTCCGCGTCGAGCCGCCTGAGGCGACGCAGCGGGCGGACCCGGGTGTTTCGTCCCGCGGGCCACGACTGGCCGGTCAGAAGCCCGCCGAGCTCAGCGGGATCGGGGTGAACATCTCCGGCTCGTCCTCGGGGTACAGGGCAGTGGGGCCCCACACCCAGTCCGTGAACTCCCATGTGTGCGGGTCCAGGGCCCGCATGATCCGGTTACGCTGCGCACGCTTGAGGCCATCCAGGTGCCAGAGTTCACCCCACACGCGGCCCGTCGAGAGGATCCTGCGGCAGTGCTCCGGACGCACCGCGTTGTAAGCCGCCAGCACGGCGTCCCAGTCAACAGTGCCGTCGAGGGTCCGATGCCGCTCCACGTGCTGCGCCATCACCCAACCGTCCTCGATGGCCATGATCGCGCCCTGCGCCATGTACTGGAGCGGCGGGTGGGCGGCGTCCCCCAGCAGGGCTATCCGCCCGTCCAGCCAGTTCATGATCGGGTCACGGTCGAACATCCGCCACCACCGGTCCCGCCACATCAGCGGGAGCCCCTTCTGGATCGGTTCGCAGGTGCCCTCGAAGGCGGCGTCCAGTTCGTCCGGCGTCCCCCAGTCATCCTCGCCGCGCAGTGCCTTCGGAGACTCGAACACCGCCACCTGGTTGAACATCTCACCGGCGCGCAGGGCGTACTGCACGAAGTGGCAGCGGGGTCCGATGTAGACCTGCACGGCACCGGGGTCGATCTGGTTGGCGGCCGCCTGCTCGATGGGGACGGCGCCGCGGTAGGCGACGTATGCAGAGCTGACGGGCTCGTCCGCGACGATCCCGGGACGCGCCACCGAGTGGATGCCGTCGGCTGCGATCACGACGGGCGCGTCCGCAGTCGTCCCGTCCGCGAAAGTGACCCGAGCGCCGCCGCGGATATTCTCGTATCTGGCGGCCCTCATCCCGCCATGGAGCTCAACCCCCTGGCGCTGGGCGGCCCGGAGGAAGATGCCGTGCAGGTCGCTGCGGTGGATGACCATGTAGGGATAGCCGTACCGCTCCTCGACCCTGCGCAGGTCGAGGGTGATGAGGGGTTCCGCGTTCAGCGCGTCTCTCATGACCATGCGGTCGGGGAGGACGCCCAGCCGCTTGGCCTCGTCCAGCAGCCCCAGGTCATCGAGGATGCGGGTGCAGTTCGAGGCGATCTGCATCCCCGCGCCGACTTCGCCGAACTCCGCCTGGCGCTCGTAGAGCCGCACCCTCACCCCCTTCCGGCTCAGCGCAGTGGCGGCCGCCAGGCCGCCGATGCCGCCGCCGATGATGATGACGTCGACCGGTCCGCCAGAGGAGGTCTCCTGGACCACGGTTGACTCGCGGCGGGCATTGGGATCCATGGTGGTGTTCGACATCGCAGCGTCACTGCTCATGTGTGGTCCTTCAGAGCCAGGGGGGAAGGGGAGGTGGTGGTCCACCGTCGGTGGTGGTCACGTTCCGGCAGGGGCGGCCGGCAAGCCAGGCGGTGACCTCGGCCAGCGGGCCGGTGACGACGACGGGCTCGCCGTCACCCGCGACCTGCCACCGCCCGGGGTTGTCGTCCGGGACGACCCGCACGGCCGGGTTGCCGCCGGCCGACCGCTTGCCGACGATGTCGCTCACCAGCGCCACGCGGAAATCCGTGGGCAGGTCGGCGAACGACACTCCGGCGTCGAAGTCAACGGAGTGGACCATGACCTCCCGGGCACGCAGCCAGGGCGTCTCGGACGCGGGCACGGTGCGACCCTGGGCGGTGACCACGGCCGCGTTCCACTGATCCTCGCCCAGTCCGGCCCATCCGTCCGCCAGTTCGCGCGCGGTCCGGTCGAACCACGCCGCCAGCACGGCTGCGGGGAGCGTGGCGCCTGCCTCGATCTCCGCGGCGCGCTGCCCGGGCGAGCGGTACATGGGGGTTTCGACGCCGGTGCGCGCCCACGTGACGAGATTGCCCACGGCCGCGGCGTTGGCGGCCAGATGGGCCAGCAGGTGCTTGCGGGACCAGCCCGGCAGCCCGCTCGGTGCCGCGAACGCGGCGTCGTCGGTGCCGAGTGCGGCCAGCGCCCGCCGGACGAGCGCCGTGCCCTCGTCCACCCAGCGCAGCGCGTCGGCAGGTGTCCGGATCATCCGGCCACCACCCGGTTCCGGAGCGACCCGATACCCTCGATCGTGCAGGTAACCGTCTGTCCGGGGCAGAGGTAGACCGGTGGCTTCCGGGCGTGTCCCACGCCTCCGGGCGTGCCGGTGGCGATGAGGTCGCCGGGCCGCAGCCGGATCATGGTGGAGACGTACTCCACGAGTGCCACCGGGTCGAAGAGCAGGTCGCCGGTGGTGTCGGACTGCATGACCTGCCCGTCCACCGTGGTCGAGATGGCGAGGGCGGGGCGAACCCCGCCGAGCTCGTCCGGGGTGACGAGGAAGGGTCCCACCGGCGTGGTGGAGTCCCAGTTCTTGCCCTGGGTCCACTCGCGGGTGCGGAACTGCCAGTCACGGCAGGTGACGTCGTTCATCACCGTGAAGCCCGCGATGGCGGCCTCGGCCTCGGCGCCCCGCGCCCGGCGGACCGGCCGGCCGATGACCACGGTGAGCTCGGCCTCCCAGTCGAACTGCTCGGTCTCCTCCGGTCGCACGATGTCGTCGGTTGGGCCCAGCAGGGTGTCGGCGAACTTGGTGAAGAGCGTCGGGAACTCCGGAAGGGGCCGGCCCATCTCGGTGATGTGGGTCCGGTAGTTCAGCCCCACACACACCACCTTGGACGGCGCGGGGATGAGGGTGGCGAACTCGGCGCCGTCGGCCGGGTAGGCCGGCCCGACGGCGGACGCGGCCACCTCCCTCCAGTCCTCCCGGGCGAGGAACTCGCCGAGGTCGGCGGCCCCGAGGTCGACGAGCCGGCCCTCCTCGACCCGGACGGCGCGCGTCCCGGCGCCCGTGCGGAGCGTGGCGAGCTTCACCGCGCCACCTCCACCCGGTGCAGGTCGAGCCTCTCGAAGATCGGGCTGTCGCTGAAGCGGAAGAGGTCGAGGGCGCGCGAGTCGGAGCCGTCCTGGCCGGCGTCCGCCTTCGCGGAGAACGGCACCCAGCTCGGGACCACGAACATGTCACCGCGCTCCACGTTCCACGCGTATTCACCGACGGTGACCGTACCCGTGCCGTCGAACACCTGGTAGACCGACGAGCCCGTCTCCTTGACGGGAGCGGTCTCGACGCCCGCGGCGACGCGGTGGAACTCGGTGCGGATCGTCGGGAGGACGTCGAGGCCGGTGTTCGGGTTCGTGTAGCGGACTGCTGCGTGACCGGGCTCGACGGTCACGGCGTGGCCGGCGCGTTCGAGTTGCAGCTGGTCGCGCAGGGCGGCATCGGTGTACTCCCACCGGTAGGCGAGCAGCGGGGACTTCGGGGTGGGTCCGAGGAACCGCAGCGGGGTGAGGCCGGGGCGGCCCCACAGCATCTCGGCGCGTGAGACGTCCGGCGTCTCGAGCGCATCGATCTCGTCGGGACCGAACTCGAAGAAGGTGGATTCGATCTGGTACTGGAACGGGATGTCCAGGCCGTCGATCCAGGCCATCGACTGTTCGGACGGGTTCTGGTGGGCGTGCCACGCCCAGCCGCCCTGGGGCAGGAAATCGCCCCGGCGCATGGGGACGGGGTCGGAGTTGACGATGGTCCAGACGCCCTCACCCTCGACGACGAAGCGGAAGGCGTTCTGGGTGTGGCGGTGGTAGGGGGCGACCTCATCGGGGCCGAGGTACTGGATGGCGGCCCAGAGTGTCGGGGTGGCGTAGGGCCGCCCGCCGAGGGTCGGGTTCGCGAGCGCGATGGCGCGGCGCTCGCCGCCCCGGCCGACCGCGACGATCTCTCCGGCCTTGGCGGCCAACCGGATCAGGTTCTGCCAGCGCCACAGGTGGGGCGCGGCCTTGCTCCGCGGGTGGAACGGCATCAGGTCGCCGATCTCGTACCACAGCGGAATCAGCATCTCCTGCTCGAAACCCCGGTAGAGCTCAACCAGGTCGGGAGTGACGGGCGGCTGGTTGGGGGCCTCCCTGGCCTCGAGCCGGACGGGTGTGGGGTGCGAGATCATCGGGGTTTCTCCTCGTGGGTGGTGGTGGGTCGGACGGTTCGTGGCGCTGACCGCCGCTACGGCGTCGTCGTGGTGAACGGGAGGACCAGACGGGACGGGTGCGTGGCGTCGCGGTAGATCGTGTGCGTGACCGGCCTGCCCACTGGAAGGTGGAACGCGTCCGGCGGCAGCAGGGCGTTGTGCTCGTCGGCCAGCGGCTCGTCGTTGGACAGCTCCAGCACCAGGCGGTGGCCCGGGAGGAAGGTGGCCGCGAAGGGGTACAGGCGGATGACGTACTCCTCGATCGCTCCCGGCTCCACCGGGACCGCGCGGGTGTGCGGGTGGTACGGATTGCCCTCGGTGGTCCGGTCATCGAGCTCGCGGTGCGACGCCTTGAGGTACCCGGTGGTCACGAGCTGGCGTGTGCCGTTCGGCGCGTAGTCCCAGAGGCGCAGGATGAAGTTGGTGTCATCCTGGTCGATCGCCGCGAAGATGTGCGCCGCGCCCTGGCCGATCATCTCGGTGGGTTCCGCGAACGGGGCTGTCGACCAGCTCAGGATCTGCACCTCGTCGGTCACCGTGAGCGGTGCCTGGAAGAACCCATCCGGAGCGGCGTGCTCCGGCCCCATCCTCTCGGGCTCGCTGGAGAGCTTCCGCCGGGGACGGAGGTACAACGCGCGGTGCTCCACCTTCTTCGGCGGCCAGGTCTCTCCGGTCACGGTCTCGCGTGAGCCCTCCACGAAGACGGTGACAGCAGGCTCGTCCATCACGCCGTTGTCGATGCCCCGGATCCAGTAGTCATACCAGCGGAACATCTTGTCGTGTTCCTCGATGAACGGCCGCGACTGCATGGGTGGGTAGGGGCCGATGTCCAGCTTCTTCGGGCCCTTCAGCGCGTGGAACAGCTCGATCGTGCCGTCCATGGTCCACCCGCGCCCCTGGTCGATCTGCAGCCACACCGGGATGTCGATGTTCGGGGCGAGGGTGATGGGATTGCGCTCCTCGTACCACTCGCCGTGGAGCTCGTTCGTGACGATGTCGAACCAGGCCTCGTGGTTCGTCGGGTAGTTGAGGACATGCACCAGGTTCGGCCATGCCGCCACGTCCGGGTCCGCGAGTCGCCGCGCCACTCGCTCGCGCACCTCATCCGCCGTGAACGTCTCGAGCATGCGGGACTTGACCCGGTCGGTGAACGCCCAGCCGGAGTCACCGCCGCGCCCCTCCCGCGCGGCCCGGGGCATGAACCACATGACACCGCCGTGGTAGGTGGTCTCGTAGAAGTCGTAATGGCCGCCGGAGACGAAGATGGCCTTCAGGTGCGGTGGCCGCTCGGCCGCGGCGAGGACCTGCATGGAGCCGAAGTAGGAGATGCCGATCATGCCCACGTTGCCGTCGCACCAGGGCTGGGAGGCCACCCACTCGATGAAGTCGTACGCGTCCTGTCCGAGGGGGACCCCACCGGCGTTGTAGTTGCCGATGTGCTCGCCCTCGGAGTGGCCGGTGCCGCGCAGGTCCCCGATGACGTGCACGTAGTCCTCGGCGACGACGCGGGCGATGTCTCCCGCCTCGATGCAGCCATCCCACATGGGGGAGGGCCGCCGTTGCGGCGGCATGGTGAGAGCCAGCGCCTGGAGTTCCTTGCCGTAGGGGCTGAGCGCCACCAGAGCAGGCCGCGGCTTCTCCTCGGGGCCCTCGTACGCGTCCGCGGCGAGGAGGACGCCGTCGCGCATCGGCACGCGCAGGTCCTTGCGGATGCGAATCTGCCCGGCGTCCCGGATCTCAGCCATGGTTCTTCTCCTTGTCGTCCTGCGTCGCGTGGCCGTGCACGGTCGTGAAGAACGACCAGGGCTCGTGCGTGGGGTCGGCGGTGTAGCCGAGATCCCGGGCGATCGCGGCGAAGGGGCCGTACACCGAGTCCGCGCCGTTCCCCGCGCCCACCGGCAGGTGACGCGCCGCGGCGTCGGCGATGCGGTCGGCGACGGCGATGCTGACGGACAGGGCACGCGCGGCGTCGTCGCCCTCGATGACGACGCCGGCGGAGACACCGTCCGGCCACCGGTAGGGGTGGCCCAGGAACAGCCGCCGCGGACGGACCTCGTCACGCAGGCAGGTGAGGCTGGCCCGGTACGCGGCCGGATCGTCGTACCCCGGGATACCGCTGGCCGCGCCGCCCAGCATGACCGCATCACCGGTGAAGACGTCGCCCTGCCCCAGGACCTCGTACGCCACCGAACCGGCCGTGTGGCCGGGGAGGTGGTGCACCCTGATCCGGACGCCGCCGCCCAGGTCGAGTTCCTCCCCGCCGCGCAGCACGAGGCTAGGCTCGAGCTCGCCGGAGATGACGGCCTCGGCCTGCGCCAGCTGGTCGGCCTCCATCGTCGGCGTGGGCGCGTACCGGAGTCCGATTGCGAGGTTCCTGTCGACGACGGCGCGGCGCGAGCGCAGCAGCGGGGCGTCGGCCTCGTGGATCGCCACCCGGGCGCGGCGTCCCGTGAGCTCCCAGAGCGCGTGGGCGCCGCCGATGTGGTCGATGTGACCGTGGGTCAGCAGGATCCACCGGACATCCTCGATCCGGCGTCCGAGCTGGTGCAGGGCGGGTGACATGCCGTCGGCCGGCGAGGTGGCGACCCCGGTGTCGACGATGGCCGGCTCGGGGGCATCGATGAAGAAGCTGTAGAGCCCGAACCGACCCCACGGCGAGACCAGGGGGTGGATCTGCACGTCGTGCGTCATGGGGTGTGCTCCTCGGTGGCGGCGCGTCCGGGGCGGCGCGAGGTCAGTGCCGGTCCAGGAACATCCGCGTCTCCTCGAACACCTGGTGGTACTCGGGGATCCAGGAGAAGTTCTGGACGAAGCCGTGGATGGCACCGGCGTAGCGCGTGACGGTGACGTCGACGCCGGCGCCCGCGAGCCGCTCTCCGTAGAGTTCGCCCTCGTCCCTCAGGGGGTCGTGCTCCGCCGTGACGATCAGCGCGTGCGGCAGGCCGGAGAGGTCCGCCCGCTTGATTGGGGACACGAGAGGATCGTCCGGGTCGGCCCCGCTGTCGAGGTAGAAGGCGTTGAAGGGTCGCAGTGCCGCCGTTTCGAGCCCGTATCCCGTGGCGTTCTCCCTGAGCGAGGGGTAGCGGCTCTCGTCGAAGTCGAGGTCGAGTGACGGGTAGTACAGGATCTGGTGGGTGATCCGGTCGAATCCGTCATCCTTCGCCATCGCGGTGAGGGCGGCGACAAGGGTGCCGCCCGAGCTGTCGCCGGCGACGGCGAGGGTGGTGCCATCCCAGTGCAGGTCCGCGCCGTGTTCCACCGCCCAGCGCACGACGCCGTAGCAGTCCTGCAGCCCGGCCGGGTACGCGTGCTCCGGTGCGAGCCGGTAGCCGACAGCGATCACCTTCCGTCCCGTGGCCTGCGCGAGCGAGCGTGCCACGTGATCGTGTGTGTCGAGACTGCCGAGGAAGAACGCGCCGCCGTGGAGGTACACCAGCAGGCCGTATGCGTCCGCCTCGACTGCGGTGTAGATGCGCACCGGGACCGGTCCGGCCTCCGTCTGGACGGTGACGTCGTCGACGGCGTGGAGCGGCAACCGCTCCTCGACCGGTGCCACGCCCGCGGCTTCCGCCGCGCGCATGGACACCGGGTCGAGCGGCGACCCGGTGGATGCCGGGAGCGCCGCAAGCGCCCGTGCGATCTCGGGGTGGAGCGTCATTCCGCGTCCCGGACCTGCTGGGCTCCCGCACTCTTCTGGCCGGGGAAGACGTCGTTGACCTCGTCCTCGGTCCATCCCTGGCGGGAGATCCGCTGGAGCTCGTCGGTGACGGGCTTGCGGGTGGCCTGGTAGAGGGAGAGCGCCTCGGCGACCGATCCCGACGTCTTCAGGGCCTCCGCCAGCGCACCGGCGTCCAGGATGGCCGAGTTGGCACCCTGACCCTGGTGGTGGCACATCGCGTGGGCTGCGTCGCCCAGGAGGGCCACGCAGTCGGAGTGCCAGTTCTCGACCGGGTCGATGTCGTAGACCGCGCGCACGTTGACCTTCCCCCAGTCGGCATCCCGCGCCGTGTTCACGATGCGCTCATCGAAGCCCTGGACGGTCGCCAGCATGTCCTCCTTCGTGACCGGGGGGTTCCAGGTGGCGTCCGGGTTCAGGGCGGTGATGTCGAAGGACATCTGGCCGCGGTGGCGCAGTGGCAGCACGTAGACCTTGGTTCCGCGGCCCAGGTACATGCGGAGGTTGTCGTCGACGACGAGGCCGTGGGCGGCGGCGGCGTCCACGACCACCCGGTAGGCGTGCTCGCCGGCGAACACAGGCTGCTGGTTGCTGAACAGCAGCTGACGCACCGTCGACTTGATGCCGTCCGCGCCGATGACCAGATCGGCCTCGACGCTCGTGCCGTTCGCGAACCCGAGCGTCGCCCGGTCGCCGTGGTCGGTGATGGAGACGAGCCGGTGACCGAGTTTCACCATCCCGTCCGGGAGCGCTCCCACGAGGGCCTGGATGAAGTCGTTGCGGTGGATGAGGTGGGTGTGGGTCTTCACCTCGTACTCGTCCATTCCCGGCCACTCGTCCTTCATGATCGGATGGCCGTCCGCCGTGAGGATCTCGAAGTAGTCGCTCGGCGAGGTGACGTTCGCGATGGCATCGAAGATCCCCCAGCGGCGGAACCTGTCCATCGACGACGGGCGCAGGCCGATGCCCGCACCCACCTCGCGAATCTGGCTCGCCTGCTCGTACACGGTGACGTCGGCTCCGAGGAGGCTCAAGGCCTTGGCAGCGCTCGCGCCGCCGTAGCCGCCACCGATGACGGCGATCCTGAGTTTCGCGAGCTGGGAGTTGTCCATGGTGCTTCTTCCTTCACTGGCGCGGGCGGGCGCCCTGGGTGGTGGGGGTGGGTGATGTGCCGTCGTGGATCGCGAGGAACTCGGCAGGCAGCTCGATGAAGAGTCGCCGGATCGTCGCCTCGTCGACACCCGCGGAACGAAGGTCGGGGATGAGGACCTCGAAGAGGTAGTTCACGGTGTGCCCCTTCACTCCGGGCCAGCCGAGCGGGCTGCAGTTGGCGTCCGCGGAGGCGAGCGCGCTGTCCGGGTGGGCCGCCAGGAAGCGGAGGAAGTGGTCCAGCCGCTCCTTGCGCGGGCGGGCCCAGAACGGCGGGTCTGCCAGCTCCGTGTCGTAGCCGAACGTGTCGAAGCCGACGCGTCCACCCTTCCCGGCGATCCAGCTGTCGCGTGTGCTCGCCGCGTTCACGCCGTCATCGGCGTGCCCGAACAGCACCCGGTGGAGGGGAAGCCCTTCCTCCTCGAAGATGGCGATGGCGGTCTCCGCATCGATCGCCAGGTGGGTGAACACGGGCGCCCCGGTGATGACGGCGGCGCGGGCCGCAGCCCGGTAGATGCGCGTGTCGAGTTCCGTCATGCGTCCACCACGGCTCACCCCGACCTTGATGATTCCGGCGCGTGACCCGGTGTTTCCGATCCCCACGGTGATCTCGTGGACGAACACCCTCATCAGGTAGTCCACCGACGCGCGGGCGAAGTGCGGCAGCGCGGTGTCGCCACCGACGAAACCGGTGGACGCGATGATGTGGACACCCGTCTTGGCGGACAGTGACTTGTAGTAGTCGATGTCCCGGCCGTTGCAGATTCCGGTCGCGTCGACGAAGGTGCCGCCGCCGTACTCGTGGAACGTGCGCAGCTTCGGCACCGTCTCCTCGTAGCGCTCCTCGGGGGACTTCCACCACCGTGTGTCCAGCTCGCTTCCCGGCATCCCGTAGCCGATGTGCTCGTGGACCGCCACGAAACCCAACTCCTCGGCGGCGATCGTTCCCAGAACCGTGTTGACCTTCGGCATTGTCCTCTCCTCCGCTCAGCGCGTCGCCAGCAGCGCGCGCGGGTTGTCGATCACCAGGCGCTGCGCGTCCCCGTCACCGAGGCCCAGCGACCTGAGGAAAGGCAGGAAGGTGGACAGGACGTGGCTGTAGGGCAGGTCGTAGTCGGGCAGTCCCTTCGCCACGCCGATGGCATTGCTGGAGAGCACGATCTGGTGTCCGTGTCCGGCCTCGATGAGTTCCAGCACGAGCGCGGCCCGCGCGCGGTCATCGACGTGGTCGGCGTCGTCGTCGAGGCCGACGTGGTCCAGCCCGACGTAGGCGCTCCGGCGCGCCACCGCGAGGGGGGCGCCGGTCGCGACCGCGTCTGCGCGGTCGAGCCCGCCGACGAGCACCCGGTCGGCGGGAAGCTGCTCGTCCAGGACGATGTCGAGGTCGTGCAGGGCGTCTGCGCCGTACCGGATCGACAGGCCGACGCCGGTCTCGCGGGCTGCCCGGGCGGATCCGCGGAACAGGCTGTCGTCCGTTGCGGTCATGCTGCTGCG
>JALHDK010000281.1 GCA_022838965.1 Actinomycetales bacterium
CTCGTGCTGCGTGAGACACCCCGGCCAGTGGGAGCGTCGCCCCAACAGGCGGACCCACCACCGACCGCCGTCGTGCAGACGGAGGGCGAGAACACGCGCATGGCTATCGCACCTGCCAGCCCCGACTCGCCCGATAGCCCCGATGCCCTCTCGTCTTCCCAGACGACCACGCCCTACTGCTACCAGCCCGACGCCGCTCAGGACGTCTGTTACATCAACTTCCGCCAGAACTCCATGGCCTCAGACACCTACGTGCGTGTCATGACCGTAACCATCGGCAGTCGCATCCGTGCCGTCTACCGGGGCTTCTTCCAGAACTCGATGTACGCCTACTACGACATGCAGGGGCCGGGCTTCAAGGTAGCCTGCGGCGCGCCGAACTCCGGCGGGGTTCCCACGCTGGGAAAATCGTATAGCTACAGTATCGAGTTCCGGGATGCGGACAATGCTTGGGCAAGCAACAACGGTACACTCCGCTGCCCACCCTACATCCCGTGATTTGCCGTTGATCGACCTCACCTTGCGAGAGAGGAGGCGACCGATGAACGGTAGAGCTGTTGGGCTTGCCTTGTGCGCGCTGCTGCTCTGGAGCCCCATCGTCACAGCCCAGAGCATCGATCCCGGCCAACCCGACGCCCCGAACGGCGATACGGCGTTCGAGCTCGTTGAGCCGCAGTCTCCCGCCAGCCCGGACGCGGTGACGCTCAGCAGTACCACGCCCTACTGTGCCCAAATCGATGCGGCCCGGAACGCGTGCACCATCAACTGGCGCCAGATCCTGGCCACAGCCGGGGTGGACGCAAGTATGCGCGTGGTCACAGTCACCCTCGGCTCACGCATCCGTGCTGTCTACCGGGGCTTCTTCCAGAGCAGTATCGACGTCGTCTACGGGATGAACGGCCCGGGGTTCGGGGTGCCGTGCGGGGCATTCGGCCAGAGCGGCGATCCGGCAATGGGCCGCGCCTACACCTTCGCGGTCGAGGCGTTGGACAGCGCGGGTTCGTGGGCGCGACACACTGGCAGCGTGACCTGCCCTGGGGTCAGGCTGGTTCTGCTCCCGTTTGTGCTGCGGCACTGATCGATCGCGACCTGCGCGGGCGTGGCTTGCCCGCGTTGGCCCTCCGCCGTACACTGTGCGCATACCGCCACGGCGCGTCCCCGGCAGCGCGCCACCACCAGCAGAAGCGAGGTAGCCATGGCACTCTTCAGCACCATCACGCCTGTCCCGGTACAGGAGCAGTTCGCAGCCTTCCAGAAGGCCAGGCCCCCCGCCCCGGGCGAGATCCTGCGCTTCGAGGGCGTGGGCGACCGCGACGTCTACAACCCCTCGGTCCCCTTCACCCTCGACGGCATGACGATCATCGCGGGCCGGGTGGAGCGCCGAGGGGACGAATTCTCCCGCGCCATGTTCTTCACCGAGCGCGACGGCGTCTGGACCCCGATCGAGGGCGCGCCGGTGTTCGAGCTCCAGGACCCCTTCGTCACCTTCGCCGGCGACGGCGTCGTCCGCGACGAACTGGTGTTCGGCGGCGTCCAGGTCGAGTGGGAGGGCACGCGCGCCCACTGGAGCACCGCCTTCTACCGCGGGCACGCGCTCCACGACCTCAAGCCCTTCGCCCACGGGCCCGCGCAGATGAAGGACGTGCGCCTGCTGCAGCTCCGCGACGGGCGCGTCGCGATCTTCTCGCGGCCTCAGGGCGAGGTCATGCAGCAGCGCTTCGGCTGCATCGCCAAGATCGGGTTCACGATCGTGGACTCGCTGGAGGCGGTCACCGCCGAGGCCATCGAGACCGCGCCGCTGCTCTTCGACCACTTCCTGCCCGACGAATGGGGCGGCTGCAACCAGCTCTTCGAGCTACGCAACGGCCTGATCGGCGCCATCGGCCACAAGTCGTGGGGCGAGACGCTCGTCCGCACCCACGGAGGTGCCCCCGAGCACGTGCTGCACTACTATTCGATGGCCTTTGCCGTCGATCCCGCCACGCGCCAGATGACGCCCACCAAGATCATCGGCAGCCGCGATTGCTTCCCGCCCCCAGCAAGGCGCCGCGGCTGCAGGACGTGACGTTCACGGCGGGCATCGTGCGCCACGGCGACGGCACCGCGACGCTCTACACCGGCCTGAGCGACTGCCAGGTGGGCCGGCTCGAGATCGAGGATCCGCTGCAGGAGTACGAAGCGCTCGATCGCGCCTAGCAAGATGCCGTCCGAACAGACCGCCAGTCTGCGTACCGCAATCGTCCCGATTGCGTCCGGCCTCCGCAGCGCCGCAGAGCGCAAGCCGGAGCCCCGTTCGGACGGGCATACGCT
>JALHDK010000282.1 GCA_022838965.1 Actinomycetales bacterium
GACGGCAGCTCGGTCATGTAGAGGTCGTTGCCCCAGGCGTCCTCGAAGTCCTCGTAGCCCTCGGCGAGCGGGTCGAAGAGCGCAAACGCGAGGTTGCCGTCCTCGAAGGCGAGCAGCAGCTCGGACCACCGCTCGAAGTCCTCCCATGCGCGGTACGGGTCCGGCCCGAAGCCGGCGATGCGCTCGGCCGCCACCGAGGTGACGAGCGTCCAGTGCGCGGCCTCGCCCGGGCTCGTCCCGCCGTCCTCGAAGCTCGGGTTCAGGATGGCCATCAGAGCACCCCGCCCGTGTCGCCGTTCACCAGCGTGACGGTGCCGAGCACCGGGAACTCCTTGATGGCGAGCTTCACGTCGGCGGGCAGACCCGAGAGCTTCAGGTCGCCGTGCAGGTCGCCGATCTTGCGGACGCCCTCGGTGTCGCGGATGACATTGAACACGTCGGACCAGGCGACCTCGCCGGACGGGTTGCCGTCGGCGTCCTTCACGTTGAAGCCGAAGTCGACGAGCGGGTTGGGCGTGCCGTCGGCCTCGCTCACGCGGAACATGGCCGCGAGGTTCGCCTTCACGCGTTCGCGCACGGTGGCGGCCGCGTGCCCCTGGCGCAGGTAGATGCGCGCCTCGACGTCGACCTTCCTGTAGACCGGGTTCTGTACGGACGCCTGGAACGTGAGCGTCGCCGGGTAGACCTCGGTCACCTGCAAGAGGACCAGGTTCTTGAGCGCGGGCGTCGGCAGGCCGCCGCCCTGCGGGATGACGTAGAGGACGCCGCTGTTCTCGGGGACGGTCGGGTCCTCGTTCGAGGTGAGCATGAGGGCGCGAGCGACGCCGGGGACGCGCCGAGCGTTCACCTCGAAGTCCTCGCGCGTGACGCTGCGGGTGAGCGTGCGCAGGCTCTCGGGCGCGAGCAGCTTGGCCGAAGCCACGCTCTGGCGATCGGTCCCGCCCGAGGCAGGCTCCGGGTTCGTGACCGAGACCTGGGCCGCGCGGCCGTGGGCGTCGGTGAACGTCCCCTCGACCACGACGATGCGGCCGGCGTCCACGTTGCCGGCGGTGCCGCCTCCGGTCTTGTAGGCCACCGTCACCGTGCCGGTCGGGGGCGCACCGCTCGTGCCGTTGCCGAAGCGCACCGTCGCGCGGTCGTTCTGGTCGACGAGCACCACGAAGTGCCGGTCGTTCGGCCCCGAGCCGAGGAGGCTCTCCTTCTCGACGAACGTGCCGTTGGCGGCCGACACCGCGACAGAGGCGTCGAGGTACGGGGTGTGATCGAGGATGATGTCGAGGTCGGCGAGCCCCCGGCTGTCGAAGAGCTGGACGTAGGTCTTGGAGTTCTCGACGACGCCGGTGCCCTGGAGCGCGCCCGCCGGGATGACCACGTCGGCGAGGAGCTGGAACCGGACGGGTTCCGTGACCTCGCGAGTGCGGACCACGGTGCCGGCCGGGATGCGCACGTCGGCCGAGGAGGCTCGGGCCAGCGCGAAGACCGCCTCCGCGGTGGCCGCCCGCGCGCCGTGCAGCTTGTAGCCGAGCATGCGCGCCAGGGCGATGACGTTCTTGCGCTGGGTGGCGGTGACCAGGCGCGACTCGCGGGCCTGGTTGTCGAGGTAGTAGCCGACCACGTCGCCGACGAAGGCGTACAGCTCGAGCAGGACGTTCCCAAAGCTCGCGACCGCGAAGTCGGACCAGTCCGGGAAGACGCTCCTGGCGAGCGCGATCAGGCGCAGCCGCAGGGCGTCGAAGTCCTTGTCGGTCATGTCGAGGCTGGACGGCAGCAGGGCCACGACGGATCACCTCCGTGGTGGCAAAGCCTCCGAGGGGCCGTCCGGGGACACCGTGGACAGGCTTGCCCCTCACGCCGTATCGCACGAGGATGGTCGAGGTGGGGGGGAGTCCCCGCCTGGACGGAGCAGATGGCAGTAGACGTTCACCTCAAGAGCGGACTGGTCCTGCGCGATGCCGCCGGAATGCTCGTAGAGAAGTTCCGGCAGTGGCCGTGGGATAGGTACGACGGCGACCCCCCTCGCGATCTGCGCGTCTACAGGCTCGGCGCAAGAACGCCGCGGCATGCATACGTCGGTCTCATCCAGGCGCAGGGTGCAAAGCTGTCCGCGTGTCTGCGGAGCATCCCGTCGGACGTCGCGCTTGAGGACGCCGACCTCGCGGCGCTTCGAAAGCCCATCGTCGAGCTGTTCGACAGCGTCTGCTGCAAACACCTGAAGATGGCGGGGGCCACGAAGCTCCTGTACCCGTTCCGCCCCTCGCTGCTTCCCGTGATCGACTCGGTCGTCGACCGCTACTACTGGTACGCGACCTCGATCAACGATGAGGCCGCTTTCCGAAAGCTCAGCGCCATCGAGGGATGGGGCGAGTACATCTTCGAGTTGCTACGCCTCATGCAGGCTGATGTGGACGCCGCGCGGTCGGAGATCGATCAGGTGCTTCACGCGTGCAGCGGGCATGCGTTCTCGAAGGCGTCACGGGTGCGGGTGCTCGAATCGCTCATCTGGCACTACTACGCGAGGGCGGGGGCCGCGGGACCGGACGCCGACGAGTAGGCCGTCGAGCAAAGCCGTCAGCCTTCGAGGGAGAGCTGGACCTCCTCCGTGGTCGCCGCCTTGCCGGCGTCCTTCGCGGCGCGGAACCGGATCTTGAGCTGAAGAACCGGCCCGTCGCGGGCGGCGGTGACCTCGACCAGCTCGGCCTCGGGCACCCAGCGCTTGAGGCAGTCGCGGACGTGGACGCGGGCCAGGTCGGAGAGCGCGGCGTCGTTGCGGAGGTGGCGCAGGACGTGGAGCCCCGAGCCGAAGGACGTGCGCCATGGCAGCTCGCCGGATGACCTCGGCGTCGAGCCCTCGGTCAGCAGCGCCTGGCGCACCTTGGACGCGAGCAGGTCCTCCCCCGCCCCGGAGGCGAAGTCGCGCTTCTTGTCGCGCCGGAACGGGATCAGCAGGCTGGTCGGCAGGT
>JALHDK010000283.1 GCA_022838965.1 Actinomycetales bacterium
CGCCCACGCCCACCGCCACCGTGCCGAGTGACCCCGCGCGGGACGCGTCCACATAGGCGAACGTCCCCTCGGCGCCGTTCACCACCTCGAGCACGCCGGAGGTCTGGGCACCCGATTGCGTCCCCGTGATCGGCCACACTCCGTCAGGCTCGAAGGGCCAGGCCTCGGGCGCGGCGGCGGCGAGGTACTCGGAGAAGCTCTCCGTGGTGCCCGACTCGTCGGAGCGGTTGACGGGGATGATCGGGAGGTCCGGCAGCGCGACCCCGGGATTGGCCTCCACGATCACCGGGTCATTCCAGCGACTGATCTCGCCGGTGAACACCCGCGCGATCGTGTCGGCCGTCATGTTGATGTGCTCGATCCCGGGGAGGTTGTACACGATGGCGATCGGCGAGATGTAGAGGGGCAGCTCCACCGGCTCGGAACCGGAACAGCGGGGGATGGCCCGCTCGATCTCCCGGGGTTTGAGTGCCGCATCCGACGCGGCGAAGTCCACCGTCCCGGTGAGGAACTGCTCCCGTCCGGCGCCGGATCCGGTCGGGTCGTAGCTGACCGTGAGCCGGGTGTTGCGGATGCTGAACTCGGCCACCCAGGCGTTCTGTGCCTTCTCCTGCGCCGAGGAACCGGAGCCGGCGATCTGGCCCGTGAGCGGCCTGCCGTCAGGGCCGAGCGCGGGCTCGCCGTCGTACACCACCGCGTCGCGGCCACACGCGCTGAGCCCGGCGGAGAGGCACGCTGCGGCGGCACCCGCGGCGAGCCAGCGGCGCACGGTGGGCATCGGCACCTTCCTTCTGTCCAAGGGTCCGGGGCGGCAGCGGCCAGGTCCCCGGAGGCAGACTATCGCCTTCGTCACACGGGAACGGGCCCAATCCTTTCCTCGGCGTTCACCGGGGGTTCACGGAGGTGGCCTTGCATGGATTCCGTGACCAACACTCACACCACGACAACGCGGGTGGGACCCGCCGAAGGAGAAGCACCAGTGCGCACTCGATCCATGAAGAGCGCCGCCATCGTGGCAGTCACCGCCAGCGCGGCCCTCGTCCTCGCCGCCTGTGGCGGCCAGTCCACCACCTCCACCACCACGACCGCGGGCCAGACCCAGGCCGGGCTGAGCGGCTCCATCTCGATCGACGGCTCTTCGACCGTGGCCCCCCTCAGCGAGGCGGCCGCGGACCTCTTCCGCGATGTGGAGCCCGGCATCAACGTGACCGTCGCCACCTCCGGCACCGGCGGCGGCTTCAAGAAGTTCTGCGCCGGCGAGACCGACATCTCCGACGCCTCCCGTCCGATCAAGGACGAGGAAGCCGCGGCCTGTGCGGACGCGGGCATCGAGTACACCGAGATCGTGATGGCGAACGACGGCCTCTCCGTGGTGGTGAACCCCGAGAACGACTGGGCCCAGTGCCTGACCGTCGAGCAGCTCAACACGATCTGGGGCCCCGAGTCGGAGGGCACGATCACCAACTGGAACCAGGTCGACCCCTCGTTCCCTGACGTGCCCCTCAGCCTCTTCGGAGCCGGCACCGACTCCGGCACGTTCGACTACTTCACCGAGGCCATCAACGGCGAGACCGGTGCGATCCGCACCGACTTCAGCCCGTCCGAGGACGACAACATCATCGTCCAGGGCGTCGGCGGGGACCGCGGCGCCATGGGCTTCGTGGGCCTGTCCTACGTCGAGGAGAACCCCGGTTCGCTGAAGGCCGTCGCGGTTGACAGTGGCAACGGCTGCGTGGCGCCGTCCGCGGCGACCGTCCAGGACGGCACCTACACGCCGCTGGGCCGGCCGCTCTTCATCTACGTCAACAACGCCGCCTACGCCGAGCGCCCCGAGGTGCGCGCGTTCGTGGACTTCTACGTGGCCAACGCCACGGAGATCGCGGAGGCCGCCCTCTTCATCGGCCTGACCGACGAGCAGCGCACCACCGCCCAGGAGGAGCTCGCCTCGCTGGTCAAGTGACCGGCCGAGCCACCTGAATCGGACCATGGTTGACATGACATCCAC
>JALHDK010000284.1 GCA_022838965.1 Actinomycetales bacterium
GATTCTCGAACCGAAACTTCCCGCTCTTATCGAACTCGCAGTCTTTTTTCCCGGCGCTTACGCTCACGATCAGCACCACCACGGGCCACTTCGGCGCGCCGCCTTCGGTCGCCACGCCCTCGATGACGCCGCCGCGCCTGAGGACGAGCGTGATCGGCGCGCTCACCTGGTCCCGCGACAACGCCACCGACACGGTTTCCGACGGCGCGAACCCGCGGTGAACGGCGCTTACCAGGTACTCGCCTTCGGGGAGGTGCTCGACGAGGAAGCTGCCGTCGGCGTCGCTCAAGTCCTCGGGCGACTCGACATCGAAGTGCTCCGGAAATCGTTTTTTGAGCAGCGCGTTCGCGTCATCGCCTCCCTTCCGTTCCACACGGACCGTCGCGTCCTCGACGGGCGTGCCGTCTCCCAGCGTCACGCGGCCGCGTACGGCGGCGCCGGCGGTGACGACGATCTTCACGCCTTGGTAGTCCTGGCCCGCGGCGACCTCGATCGTGTCGGAGCGGCCGGGCGCGAACCCCGGCACCATGGCCTGGACCACGACCTTACCGGCCGGCGCCTCGACGCTGTAGCTCCCGTCCTCGCCAACCTCGGTGGTGTCCTCGCCACGCTCGTGCGCAAACAGGGCCTGTATTATTTTGACGCTTTCCGGGAGGGAAGTTTCCCCGGTGGACCGCGCAAGCACCTCCCCGACCACGCCGGGCGCCTCGCCGGCGCCGGTAACGACCCTGCCGCTGATCCGACCGTGCTTGGCGAGCCTGAGTTCCACGGTCCGCGCCCTCGCGGGAACGTCCGGCGCCACCGCGATCGAGTAGCCCGGTTTGAGCGCACAGAGTATTAAGCTTTCGCCCTCGGGGACGGTCAGCACGAACTTCCCCTCCCCGTTGGTGCGGGCGGGTCTCCGTTCGTGCAACGGTGCGGACACCGACGACTTCCGCAGGTACCACGCGAAGACCTCCGCGTCCTCGATCGGCGCACCAAAGGTGTCGAGCACCACGCCGGCGAGCACCGCCTCCCCAGCGGTTTTCTCCATGATGAGAACCACGCCGGTTACGTCCGTGACGCCGTCCAGGTTGAGGGATTTCGTGCGCTCCTGCGAGCGTGACTCGAAGGACTCGGGGGGATCCACGCTCAACCGCCGCTCGCCGGCGCCGAGCCCTTCGAACGCGAAGGCGCCGGTCTCGTCCGTGACCGTCTCTTCGGCATCTTCGTCGTCTTCGTCGTCCGAGAGAAGCTCGGGGAAGCTGTATGTCAAGTAGACCGTGACCCCCGGCGCCACCGCTCCGTCGGGGTGCCTCACCAGGCCCGAGACCCGGCACCCTTCCGTCAGAAGCAGATTGACCTCGGCCCGCGGGTGCTCGGCGCTGAGCGCAACGGCCTCGGAGGCCAAATCTGCAAACCCTTCCTTCTCCGCCCAGAGGCGGTACTGCCTGTCAAGCGGCAGGGCGTGGAATTTGTACGCTCCGTCGTCGCCCGTTCGGATCCACCTTGACACCCGGTCGTCGTCCTGGAGATCCTCCGGCATGATACCGGCGGGTCTGACGTTCACGAGAACGTCCGCAAGGGCCTGCTGGTCCTGGCCGGATACGACTCCGAAGATCGTGCCGCCGCGGCTCACGAGGAAATCGACCCCCGCGGCGTCGAGGCCCTTTTCCAGCACCACGCTTCGGCCGTCCTGCCAGCGGGTGACGCGGGCCGACAGATATTCAGAGTCACCCGAGTGCAGCCATACGCGGTACTCGCCGAGCGGCAGGCCTTGGAGCGCGTAGGCGCCATCGGCGCCCACGACGGCCAAGGGCGCACCGGACTGGAAGAAGGCCACCACGGGCGACGCTTGTGGCTCGAAAACGCTCGCGAGGACGATCATGCCGGCGGCCGGCGCACGCGTTTCGCGGTCGAGCACCCTGCCGGAGATCGCGCCCCCCGGCTCGAGCACGAAACTCACCTCGAATTCCCGGGGCGCCGCCGCGAAGTCAGGCGGAGCGTCGGCGATGGGCGC
>JALHDK010000050.1 GCA_022838965.1 Actinomycetales bacterium
CCGAGGAGGTCGGCGCCGTCGTCCGCACGGGTCGCGGCGAAGGCCGCGGCGAGGTTGCCGGGCCCGCGGGCCAGCGCCACGTCGGGGACGTGGGACCTGCGCGGCTTCGCCTCGCGGCGGCGCCGCGCCACCTCCGCGCCGATCACCACCTGACCCGCACGCAGCAGGCACCCGGTGGGCACCCCGGCGGCGTCGCAGACGATGTTGAGCGCGTGGTGCATGCCGTAGGTGAAGTAGCAGTAGAGGTGGCCCGGCGGGCCCCACATGGTCGCATTGCGGGCGGTGCGTCCGCGGAACGAGTGCGAGCCGGGATCGGCGAGGCCCGCGTAGGCCTCCACCTCGGTCAGACGCACCCCCACGACGCCGTCGGGCGTCTCGCGCAGCAGGACGGCACCCAGCACGAGCGGGGCCAGTTCGAGCACCGTGCGCTCGAAGAACGCGCGGGAGGCGCGGACGTGGCCGGCGGGCACAGCGGCCGGGGCGGAGGCCGCGGGGTGTCGTTCCACGGTGGCAGTATGCCCTCCCGCAGCGGTCGGCCGCCCGTCCCCCGATTCCCGCTCCTGCCAAACCTACGCCGACGTAACCTTGGAGCACCCCGCACCCCGACGAGTGAAAGCCCCTCCGCCATGCCCACCCTCCACGAGCTCTGGATCGCCGCCACACCCCCGCAGGTGCCTCGCCACCTGGAGTATCCGACCGGGTCGCTCGTGGACGAGTTCGATCGCGCCACCGCCGAGTACGCGCAGCTCCCGGCCCTGGACTTCTTCGGTGCGGTCACCACCTACGCCGAGCTGCGCGAGGCGGTCTACACCGCGGCCGGCAACCTCGCCGCGCTGGGCGTCGGTCCCGGCAGCCAGGTGGCGCTGCTCCTGCCGAACTGCCCGCAGCACGTCATCGCGTTCTACGCGGTGCTCGCCGCGGGCGGAACCGTGGTGGAGCACAACCCCCTCGCCACCACCGCCGAGCTGACCCCCATGTTCGCCGACCACCGGGCCGACGTCGCGATCGTGTGGGACGCGGCCGCGCCGATCGTGCTCAACCTCCCCGCCGCCGTCCGGCCCTCCCACATCATCGCGGTGAACATGATCGCGGCGATGCCCCTCGGCAAGCGCGTCCTGCTGCGCCTCCCGATCCCCCGGGCCCGCGCGTCCCGCGCCCTGCTGTCACAGCCCGCACCGCGCGCCACACCGTGGTCCCGGCTCACCCGCCACTCCCCCCTCCCGCCGACGGCGAACCGCCCCGAACCCGACGACGTGGCCCTCATCCTGTACACCTCCGGTACGACGTCGATCCCCAAGGGGGTGCCGCTCACGCACCGGAACCTCAACGCCAACGCCCTCCAGGGCGCCACCTGGGTGTTCGACCTCCGGCCGGGCCGGGAGGTCTTCCTGACCTGCCTGCCGCTCTTCCACGTGTTCGGCTGCTCGCTGGCGATGAACCTGCCCCTGCAGCAGGGCGCCATGCTCCACCTGGTGCCCAAGCCGGAGGCGGGCCTCATCCTCGACACCTTCAAGCGGAAGGTCTCCACCATCGTCATCGCGGTCCCCCCGCTGTTCGAGCGGATCGCCGACGCCGCCGCGGAGCGCGGGGTCTCCCTCCGCGGCGCCCGGGTGGGGATCTCCGGCGCCATGGCCCTGCCCGCCCCCCTCATCGAGAAGTGGGAGTCCGCGACCGGCGGCCTGCTGATCGAGGGGTACGGCCTGTCCGAGTGCTCACCCATCGTGGCGGGCAACCCGGTGACCCCCGCCCGCAAGGCGGGCGCGATCGGGATCCCGTTCCCGGACACCGAGGTCCGCCTCTCCGACCCCGAGGACCCCTCCCGCGAGGTCCCGCTGGGGGAACGGGGGGAGATCCTCGTGAAGGGCCCCCAGGTGTTCTCCGGCTACCGCAACCGCCCGGACGAGACTGCCGCCGCGTTCTGGAACGGGTGGTTCCGCACCGGCGACATCGCGCAGCCCGACGAGGACGGCTTCCTCCACATCGTGGACCGGATCAAGGAGCTGGTGATCACGGGCGGCTTCAACGTCTACCCCAGCGAGGTCGAGGAGGCGTTGCGCGGCCTGGAGGGCGTGCGCGACGCCGCCGTCGTCGGGCTGGTCAACGAGCTGGGGGCGGAGGAGGTGGTCGCCGCGCTGGTCCTGCACGAGGGGTACACCATCGACATCGACCAGGTGCGCGAGCGCATCCGGGAGAAGCTCACCGCGTACAAGGTGCCGCGCAAGGTGTTCGTGCTGCCCGAGCTGCCGCGCAACCCGATGGGCAAGGTGGTGCGCCGCCAGGTGCGGCAGGCCATCGAGAAGCTCCGCGAGGAGGGCACCGCCGTCGCCGGCAAGGTGCGCGCGGATGCGGGCGCCCTCGCGGAGAAGGTACGCACCGAGCGCGCCACCCACCGGCGCGCCGCCGACACCGGCGGCGAGGACGAGACCCGCTCCTGACCGGCGGTCCAGCGCGGACCGGCGGGCGTCCGCCTGCTCCTACCTGCCGGCCGGTTCCTCCCTGCCGGCCGTGGTGATTCCCAGCGCCTTCCAGAGCGGGCAGAAACCGATCGCCCCGGTGATGCCCGCGACGGCGGCCACGCCGGCCAGCAGCCGGCCCCTGCGGGTGTCGAGTCCGGCGCGGGTCGCGAGCACGGCCGCCACCACGGCCACTCCGTAGCGGACCTTGCTCTCGGTGGCGCCGACGTTCTTCTCCATCGTTCTCCTCCTTCGTCAGATGAACAGGTCCTGCGCGAGGTACTCGCCGGGGCGCACGCCGCGCGGAACGGCGAACACCGCGGACCCGATCGGGGTGGTCCAGGTGTTCAGCAGGTCCAGCTCGGCCAGCTGCGCCTGGACCGGGAGGAGCTGGTGCTCGAGGTCGGCCTGGAAGGTGATGAACACGAGTCCCGTGTCCGAGGGTACCCCGGCGGGCGGAACGTCGTAGGTGTAGGCCCGGCGCAGGAAGCGCTGCGTGGGATCGGGGGTGCGGGCACGCCGGATGTGGGCAGCGGCGTCGATCACGGGGAAGCCCAGCTCGTTCACGGCCTCCAGGTCCGGCGGGGTGAACTCGTCACCCCCGGTGAGGGGGGCGCCGTCGGACAGGCGCCGGCCGATGGTGACCTCGCGGGTGGGCCGGTCCACCTCGTCCCACTTGTCCAGGTCCATGTGGATCCGGCGCACCACCATCGAGGTGCCGCCCCGGAGCCAGGCCGGCGCGCCGGCGTCGGCGATGAACACGCTCCGCTCCTCCTCGCCCTGGAGGTTCGAGGTGCCGTCCAGTTGTCCGAAGGCGTTCCGGAAGGTCGCGCCGTCCGGCACCTGGCCCGCGGCGTTCCGGAAGCCGTGCTGGACCCAGCGCACGGTGAGGAAGTCGGCCGCCTCCTTGGCCAGCAGGCGCGCCGCGTGGGCGACGGTGGAGGGGTCCTCGGCGCAGACCTGCAGGACAAGGTCACCCTCGCTCCAGCGGGTCTCGAGGCGGTCGATCGGGTAGGGGGGCAGCTGGGCCAGCCACGCCGGCCGATCCGCGGCCATCCCGGCACGCTCGAACATGCCGGGGCCGAAACCCACCGTCACGGTCAGGCGGGCGGGATGGACGGCGAGCTCCGGCTCGGTGTCCGTGAGCCCCGGCCTGCCCTCCGCCAGGCGGGAGATGTCATCCGTCCAGATCCGCATGAGGCGGCCGAGCCTCACCCTGTCCACGCCGTCGCGGAGGTCGAACGCCGTCAGATTCAGGAACCCCTGCGGGGGCGTGACGATCCCCGCCTGGTGCTCCCCCTGCCACGGTTCCGTCATCCCGCCCCGGAACGTGCCGGCCTCGACCTCGGGCGCGCCGAGACGCAGGCCCGCCCAGGACGCGACAGCACCGAGCGCGACACCCCCGCCGCCCACGAGGAGGTCGCGACGCCGGATCGTGCGGTCGTCCATCAGCCCTCGGAGGGACTCTGCTCCGGCATGCCCTCCCGCTGGCGGTACTCCTCCTGCGCGCCGGCGAAGGTGCGTGCGGGTGCCAGCCAGCTGAACGTGCTGCCGTCCTCGAACTCGAGGGTCAGCTCGACGTCGGTGCCCGCCTCGATCGGGGCGGTCAGATCCATGAGCATGAGGTGGTTACCGCCGGGTTCCAGCACGTACCTGCCCCCCGCGGGGATGATGAACCCGTCCGCCATCTCCTGCATGACCATCGTGCCGTCGCGGCTGACCGTCTCGTGCAGCTCCGCGCGTTCCGTCACCGTGGACGACACCGCCACCACCTTGATATCGGTGTCGGTGTTGTTGACGAGGATGCCGAAGGCCCCCGTCATGTCGCTGTCGGTGGCCTTGACCCAGGGGTCCATGATGGCGATCTCGGCGGCGGCCGATTCCGTGGCCGAGGCGCTCGGAGAGGCGCTCGTGGAGGGCGTGGTCATGGGTACGGTGGAGGTGCAGCCGGCCAGCACAAGGCCGGCGGCGAGCGCGAGGGCGACACGGGACGTGCGTGCGTTCTTCATGGTGTCCTATCTCGTGTGGTGGTTCTGTTCTACCCCCGAGCCGCCCTCCTGTGGCGAATCCCGGCCGTGTTGTCGCGGCGCGGCCCGGCGCGTCGCCCGGCGCTACCGTGGGACCACGCCCAGAAAGGGAATCATGCTCGAGCTCCTCATCTCCTCGCCGCTCCTCGCGATCATGGTCGTCCTCGCGCTCGGCGCCATCCTCGGGGCCGTGCCGTTCGGCCCGCTGCGGTTCGGGGCCGCCGGCGCCCTGTTCGTGGGACTCGCGCTCGGGGCTCTCGATCCGGCACTGGGCGAGGGCCTGGGGGTCGTCCAGACCCTGGGCCTGTCGCTGTTCGTCTACACGGTGGGGATCGCCGCCGGTGCCACCTTCTTCGCCGACCTGCGGCGACAACTGCCCCTGATGATCCTGGGGCTGGGGGTGCTCGCCGCCCTCACCACCGTGGTGATCCTGCTGGGCACCGCCTTCGACCTCTCCGCCGGCCTCACCGCCGGCACCCTCGCCGGAGCGCTCACCTCCACCCCCGCCCTCGCGGCCGCGACGGCGGCGACCGGCAGTCCCGACGCCGCCGTCGGCTACTCCATCGCCTACCCGGTGGGCGTGACGCTGGCGATCGGCGCGGTCGCCCTCGTGGTCGGGCGCGCCTGGCCGGGGAGACGCGACACGCCGTCGCTCGAGGCCATCGCGGCGGTGACCACCCTGGTCGAGCGGCCGACCCCCCTCCGCGAGGTGCCCGGATGGGCGACGCAGGAGATCCGGATGTCCTACCTGCAGCGATCCGGGCGCACCCGCGTCGTCGCGCCCGGCGAGGATCTCCTCCCCGGCGACGAGGTCCTCGTGGTCGGCGCCCCCGGCGCCATTGACCGCGCCGTCGGGTTCCTGGGCCGGCGCCTCGACGCGGAACTCACCACGGACCGCTCCGCGGTCGACTTCCAGCGCTTCGTCGTGTCCCGGCCGGAACTCGCCGGCCGGACCGTGGCGGAGCTGAACCTCCCCGACCGGTTCGGCGGCGTCGTCACCCGCGTCCGACGCGGCGACAGGGACCTGCTGGCGCGGGACGACCTGGTGCTGCAGCCCGGGGACAGGGTGCTCGCGGTGGTGCCCCGGACGGAGATGGCGGGTGTCGCCGCCTTCTTCGGCGACTCGGAACGCAAGGTGTCCGAGGTCGACGCGCTCGCGCTGGGACTCGGCATGGCCCTCGGCCTGCTGCTGGGAGCCGTGGCGATCCCGTTCCCCGGGGACGTGACCTTCTCCCTCGGCTCGGCGGCCGGACCGCTGGTGGTGGGAATGATTCTCGGCGCCCTGCACCGCACCGGGCCGCTCGCCTGGGAGCTCCCCCTGGCGGCCAACCTCACCATCCGGCAGCTCGGCCTGCTGCTCTTCCTGGCTGCGGTGGGGCTCTCCTCGGGGGACGAGTTCGCGGCCCAGGCGTTCACGCTGACCGGACTGCAGGTGGCGGTGACCGCCGCGGCGGTGGTGATCGCGGGCGCCGTCGCGTTCATCGCCGGGGGGCGCGTGCTCGGGCTGAGCGCCGCCCGCACCGCGGGCGGGTTCGCCGGCTTTGTGGGGCAGCCGGCGGTCCTCGCGTACGCGACGGCTCGCACGAACGATGACCGGCTCGAAGGGGGATACGCCGCCCTCTTCGCCCTCGGCATCATCGGAAAGATCGTGGCCGTGCAGGTGATCGCGATCCTCTGAGAGGACCGGACCCCGGCGGACGCGGCTCGTATGATGCTGGAGTGCTGCCGCATCGCGCCTCCGGACGCCTGCTGCTCGCCGTCTACGCCGCGGTGGGCCTCGTGATCCTGGTGTCCGAGGTGGCGGGGTCGGCGCTCGCCGACGTGTTCGGCTGGTTCACCATCCCCCTGCTGGCGGAGTTGCTGCTCGTGTCCACCGATTCGCCCCGGCCCCGGCCGGTGGTGCTGTTCGCGTCCGGTCTCCTGGCCTTCGCGGCGGGTGCGGTGCTGGCCGACATCCTGGCAGAGGGGACGGCGGTTCCCGTGGAGGTGGCTCTCAACGGCCTCGGCATGCTCCTGCTCCTGCTGGCGCTGCTGCCGCTCCGGAGGGAGTCGATCATCGCCGCCCGTCCCTCGTGGCTGCTCGGATACGCGATGTTCGGACTGGTGGTCGTGTTCGCGGTGCGCGGAGCCGGGGAGCTCTTCATTCCCCTGCTGGTCTACGGAGCACTGGCGATGGCGGTGGCCCTCCTCGCCACCGGCCTCGGAGCCACGGCTGGTCTGGGCGGCGTGCTGGTGCTGCTCTCCCACGCCCTGGCGGTGATGCACGTCTTCACACCGGGGTGGGACAGGCCCGCGGTGGACTTCTGGGTGCAGCTCACCAGCATCTTCGGGATGGCCATGCTCGCGCTGGGAGTACTCGGCCGGTGGCAGGCCGGGACGTACACCGCCCTCGAGCTGTGGTCGCTGCGTCGGGGGCACGCGGACGTGCCCGCCAGCTGACCGGGCCGCGCACGCCGCGCGCCGGCCCGCCAGCGCGCCTACGATCAGGGCAGCGCTCGTGCCGCCCATCGATCGAAAGGCCCTCCATGTCCGACTACTCCGAAATCCTCGCCGCCCTTCCGCTCGAGGACATCGCCCACCAGCTCGGCACCGACCCGGAGACCGCCCGGTCAGCCGTCAGCACCGCCCTCCCCGCCCTGCTCGGCGGCCTGCGGGCAAATGCCGCCGATCCGGCTGGCGCCGCCTCGCTCACCCACGCCCTCGCCCAGCATCCGCCGGCACTGGTGGAGGGGGGCGTCAGCCTCGCGGATGTCGACACCCGCGACGGCGAGAAGATCGTCCACAACATCTTCGGCGCCAACGCCCCGCAGGTGGTGGATCGCCTCGGAGCCTCCCAGGGAGTGGGCGGCGGCATGTTCGAGAAGCTCCTGCCGATCCTCGCCCCGATCGTCCTTGCCTGGCTCACGAAGCGCATGACCGGTGGCGGCACCTCCTCCGGTGCGGCGCCGGGCGGCGGGTCCGGTGGCGGGCTGGGCGACCTGCTCGGCGGGATCCTCGGCGGAGGTTCGTCCGCCGCGACCCCGCGGCAGGCGCCGTCGGGCGAGCGCCCGGGACGGGCGGCGCCGACGGACCGGACGACGCCGTCGGACCGGACGACGGCACCGCCCGCCGGCGTCGACATCACGGACATCCTCAACGACATGCTCGGCGGGCCGTCGCGCGGGACCCCGGGGACGCCGTCGCCGCGCACCGCACCGTCGGCGGGTGGCGGCGCAGGCGGCATCGAGGACCTGCTGGGCGGCCTCCTCGGCGGACTGCTGGGCGGTGGCAAGCGCTGAGACCTCACTGCTGCGGCGTGATCCGCAGTCCGTGGCCCGGGTCCGGCGTCAACCGCGCAGACCCAACCCCGCCAGCGTGAGCGCCCCGACGGCGCCGATCCACACCACGTCCGGCAGTCGGACGCGCGGATGGAGCCACAGCAGCGCCGCCACCAGCACGGTGAACACCCACGCCATCGGCGTGGGTGCGATGCCGGCACGCCCGCCGACGGCGACCGCCGCCAGGGTCATCGAGAACGCGGTGGTGACGAGGAGACCGCAGATCACGGGCACCACCCAGCGCTGCAGCCGGCGGATGTAGCCCGCGCCGGCGATCCGCTCCTGCCCACCCGTCACGACCATCGCGACGGCCCCCGAGACGCCCGCAGCCACCACCAGCCCGCCCAGCGCCAGGACCACGGCCGCCGGGAGCGACACGTTCGCCATCCCGTGGTGGAAGGCCACCGCGGCGGCGAGCTTGGTGATGAGCGGTCCGGGAGTGGCGTTGGCCACGGGGACCAGCTGGGAGTAGAAGACGTCAGCCTCGACCCACGACCCGACGAAGAAGCCGTCCGCCACGGCGATGTAGGCCGGGCCTCCGCCGAACGTCGCCAGCATCGACAGGGCGATCAGCCCCATGAGGGCGCCCCCCGGCGCGCCCGCAACCGCGGCGCTGAGGGCGACGGTCGCCAGCGTGACCACGGTGAACGCGGCGCCGGCGCGCAGGTAGCGGCGGATCCGTTCATGATCGACCTCTCGCGGGGCGTGGGGGAGCGGCGTGGGGCGGCGGACGGCGGTGCCGATGGCGATGAGGAACAGGGCACCCACGATCACCTCGAGCGATCCGACGGCGGGCAGCCGGGGTTCGATCCCCCGCCCGACGAGGTGACCGAGCGTGACGAGGGCGGGATTCGCCCCGGTCAGGGCGAACACCGTGAGGGTGACCGCGACGACGCCCGTCCGCGCGGCCCCGGCCGTGCGCCACACCCTGGCGACGTACTCGATGAGCAGCAGCACGATGTACGCCGAGATCCCCACCCCCGCGTACTCCACCCACCGGAGGGCGTCCGCCCGCAGCACCCCGAACCAGCCGATGATCGCCACCGCCAGCAGGGTGCCGGGCAGACCGGCCGCCACGGCCGAGAGGATCGCCCCGGCGGTCCCGGCGACGTCGAACCCGCTGAGGGCGGCCAGCTTGGTCG
This sequence comes from Actinomycetales bacterium, assembly GCA_022838965.1. The sequence continues at coordinate 8,940 of JALHDK010000050.1, forward strand.
GCAGCCCGCCGGGCGTGACGTTCGCGATGACGGTGTGGCGCAGGAAGGTGTCCTCGTCGAGGACCTTCCGGTTCTGGACCAGCTCCTTCTCGAACACCGGGATCATGGCGCTCCCCCCGCCGAAGCCGATCATGCCCAGCTTCAGCATCGATCCGAGCTGCCGGGCGAGGGGGTGCACCCGCCCAGCTTAGGCGAGGCCGGTCGCCGGGCGACCCCGCCGCGACCTCCGGCTGCGAACCGCACCGACGCATGGTTGGCTGGGAGTGAGCCGTCCCACACCCCGGGCGCCGTCCAGAGAGTCAGGAGCCATGACCACCACCCTCAGTCGCCCCGACGCCGAGGCCAGCCTCACCCCGCTCGAGGAGGCCCGCGCCCAGCTCCGCGACGCCGTCGACTTCCTCGGACTTCCCGAGGGCAAGTACCAGGTGCTCGCCCACGCGCGCCGCGAGATGACGGTCGGCGTGCCGTTGCGGCGCGACGACGGCGATCTCGAGCTGCTCATCGGCCACCGGGTGCAGCACGACTTCTCCCGCGGGCCGGCGAAGGGCGGGATCCGCTACAGCCCCACCGTGGACCTCGACGAGGTGCGCGCGCTCGCCATGTGGATGACGTGGAAGTGCGCGCTCCTGGACGTCCCCTACGGTGGCGCCAAGGGCGGCGTGCGGATCGACCCGCGCGGCTACTCCCCCGGCGAACTGGAGCGTGTCACGCGGCGCTACACCTCCGAGCTCATGCCGATCCTCGGGCCGGAGAAGGACATCCCCGCCCCGGATCTCGGGACCGACGAGCAGACCATGGCCTGGATGATGGACACCTACTCGGTGGGCGTGGGTCACACGGTGCCCGCGGTCGTCACCGGCAAGCCCATCTCCCTGGGCGGCTCGCTCGGCCGCCGCGAGTCCACGTCCCGCGGAGTCGTCCACGTGGCCCTCGCCGCGCTCGAGTCGCGGGGGCACCGTCCCATCCGCTCCACCGCCGCTGTCCAGGGCTTCGGCAAGGTGGGCCGCGGAGCGGCGCGATTCCTCCACGATGCCGACGTCACGGTCCAGGCGGTCTCCGACATGTACGGGGCCCTGTACAACCCGGCCGGCATCGACATCCCCCGGCTGGAGGCGCACGTCGACCGCACCGGCTCCGTCGTCGACTACGAGGGCGCCGAGCCGCTGGAACGTGACCACCTCCTCGAACTCGACGTCGACCTCCTCATCCCCGCCGCGCTGGAAGGTGTGCTGACCAGCGAGAACGCTCCGCGCGTGCAGGCGAAGGTGATCGTGGAGGGCGCGAACGGGCCCACCTCGTCGTCCGCGGACCGCATCTTCGCGGACCGGGACATCCTCGTGGTGCCCGACATCCTCGCGAACGCCGGCGGGGTGATCGTGTCCTACTTCGAGTGGGTGCAGGGCAACCAGGCCTACTGGTGGACGGCGCAGGAGGTGGAGGAGCGGCTCCGCACCCGGATGCTCGGCTCCTGGGAGGCCGTCACCGCGTACGCGAGGGAGCACGAGCTGTCACTCCGTTCGGCGGCCACGATCATGGCGGTCGAGCGGGTGGCACTGGCGCACCGCCAGCGGGGCCTCTACCCGTGAGCCGGTGCGCGGGCGATCCGCGCACCCCTCGCGCCGGCGTGCCGGCGTCAGCGCGCGGTCAGGCGCCGTCCATCCGAGAACAGGGCGCGGTAACGGCCGTCACGGTCGAACCAGTGCTTGACCCAATCGCCGTCCGGATAATGGGAAACGACCGTATTGCCGAAAGCCGCCTGCATGGCGTCGACGTTTCCGCCGCTGCCTGAGGCTGACGCGCTCGCAGGCGCGGCCAACATCAGCGTGATCAGCACGGCTGCGCGCATCCGGTCCCTCTCCCAATCGTCTTTGCAGTCCCCAGGCGGACCATACAGGCCGAAACGCCGTTGCCAAGCGGCCCGTTCCGAACGGAAATACTTGACTGAGGCGTAGGGCTTTCTCTATACGGCCGCAGGCTCGGAACAGGACTGGCGATGCGCGCCGCCCGCTCGCCCAAGAGGGGCGGTTCCGTCAGCTGAAGGCGTTTGCGAACGCTATCCTCCGTCCCTTCAGGACTGCATGACTGAGTTTTCCAAGCTGGGCCTTTCGCCCACGACCCTGCAAGCGGTCGCCGATACCGGCTATACGACCGCCACCCCCATTCAGGAACAGGCCAT
>JALHDK010000285.1 GCA_022838965.1 Actinomycetales bacterium
GCCGCGCGCGTCCGTGCGGCCCTGGCGAGCGCCGGCGCCGCCCACCTCGCGGGGCGGGCGACGCGCCAGCTGTCCGGCGGCGAGGCCCAGCGCGTGGCGCTCGCACGCGCACTGGCCCCCCACCCACGTCTGCTGCTCCTGGACGAGCCCCTGGCCGCGCTGGATGCACCCACGCGCGCGCGGCTGCGCACCGAACTGCGGACGCTGCTCCTGGACGCCGGGATCCCGGCCCTCGTCGTCACCCACGACCGGACCGAGGCCCTGTCCCTCGGCGACCGGATCGCCGTTCTCACGGACGGGCGGCTGCGGCAGCTCGGCCCGGTGCCCGACGTGTTCTCCCGACCGGCGTCGCCGGCCGTCGCGGCCGTCGTCGAAACGGAGACCGTTGTCCCGGGGCACGTGATCGGCCCGGACGACGGCGGCCTCACCCGCGTCCGCGTCGGGACCGCCGAGCTGCTCGCCCCTCCCGGGCCCGGGCCCGGGCCCGTCCTCGTCTGCATCCGCGCCGAGGAGGTGGCGCTCGAGGCGACGACCTCGGACCTCCGCACCAGCGCGCGCAACCGGATGCCCGCGCGGGTGGTGGCGATCACCGCCACGGGACCCCTGCTGCGGGTTGATCTCGACGCCGGCTTCCCGCTAGCGGCGTACATCACGCGACCCGCCCGGGAGGAGCTCGACCTCCGCTGCGGGAGCCACGTGGTGGCCGTGGTGAAGGCCCCGGCCGTGCACCTCATTCCCCGGGACTGAAGGGGGGCCACGGTCCCACGGTCGGGGAGCCGGACGGGGACCTCAGTCCTCATTCCGGCCGCTGCTGCCCCCCCAGAAGGGGGACAACACGCCCGTGCACCATCCATCCCGCACAGGACGCCGCCACTGCCCCGATACCCTGCCCCTGATTCCGGTTGAGGAGGAGACCATGCCCGCTGTCCTGAGCCACACCGAGCCGGCCCCGACACCATCGGCCGGCCTGACCCGACGCTCGTTCCTGAAGTGGAGCGGCGCCGTCGCCGGCACCGGCGCCCTGGTCAGTGTGGCGGGCGACGTCGCGAGCCCCGTCCGCGCCGTGGAGGGCCGGGCGGACGCCGACCGGACCGTCTGGTCCTCCTGCAACGTCAACTGCGGCTCGCGCTGCCCGTTGCGGCTCCAGGTCAAGGACGGCGTGGTAGTCCGCGTGCTGCCGGACAACACCGGCGACGACGAGGTGGGCACCCAGCAGATCCGCGCCTGTGTCCGTGGCCGCACCATCCGGAAGCGCATCTACAACCCGGACCGGCTCAAGACGCCGATGCGACGCAAGCCCGGCACCCCCCGCGGCGGCGGGCAGTGGGAGGAGATCTCCTGGGACGAGGCGTTCCAGACCATTGCCGACAAGCTCACGGCCCTCATCGCCGAGTACGGCAACGAGTGCGTCTACATCCAGTACGGCACCGGGGTCATCGGGGCCAACATCGCCACCAGCTGGCCGCCGCGGGCCACGGCCGTCGCGCGCCTCATGAACTGCATCGGCGGCTCCCTCGACCAGTACAACGACTACAGCGCGGGCAACATCGAGGCCGCGGTGGACTTCCAGCACGGTTACTGGCACGGCTCGAACAGCAACGACGACCTGAAGAACTCGCGCCTGGTCGTCATGTTCGGGAACAACCCTCACGAGACCCGCATGAGTGGGGGCGGCGAGACCTTCGTCACCCAGCAGGTCAAACGCGCGTCCGGCCACCGCGTCATCGTGATCGACCCCCGCTACAGCGAGACGGCGATGAACCTCGCCGACGAGTGGGTGCCCATCCGGCCGGGCACCGACGCCGCCCTGGTGGCGGCCTTCGCCCACGTCATGATCACCGAGGACCTCCTCGACCGGGACTTCCTCGACACCTACTGCAGCGGCTTCGACGAGGCGCACATGCCCCCGGGCATGCCGCCGAACCTCTCGTACGAGAGCTACGTCCTTGGCCGCGGCGCCGACGGCGTCGAGAAGACTCCCGAG
>JALHDK010000051.1 GCA_022838965.1 Actinomycetales bacterium
CGCCAGCAGCGCGCGCTTCTCGAGGCGCGAGCGCGTGGCGGCGACGGCGGTGGACGTGGCCACGAGGTCGGCGAGCAGCATGTGCCCGATCATGCCCGGTGCCCGCACGTCCTGCGCGGTGAGGGGAGGCAGGCCAGCCTCGTCAGTCCGCCGGGCGGCCCGGCGAGAGCACCAGCACTGCGATGACGATGGCCGAGATCACGGAGATGCCCGCCATGATGCGGAGGGCCGCGGGGACGCCGGGGGCGAACAGGCCGGGGAGGGCGCCGAGCGTGCTCAGGACGACCGTACCCACCACCAGGCGGAGCGCCGTGCGGTGGCCGCCCCTCCAGGCCAGCACCACCGCGACAAGGCCGACCACACCGAGCAGGGCGCCGAGCACGAGCACCGGGAGCGGGGGGCCAACCTCCCCGACCGGCGTCGGGCTGAGGACGGAGAGAACGGAGAGAAGAGAGAAGATCGCGGCGAGCACGAGCCCCACGCGCTGGCGGCGGCCGAGAGGGGTCGTGGGGCTGAGTGCGGTGGTGGTGGCGGTGGTGGTCATGGTCGGCTCCTCGGAGTCGTTGGGATCGGACACCACAACCCTCCGTTCGCGATGCTGCCCGCCGACAGGGCCAGCCTTCCCGACCGCGCTCCTGGCCGCAATCCCCGGATCCGGGAACAACTTCCCGTGTCGCCGGGAAGGGGTGCCCTGCCATCCTTGGCACATGCCGGTGCGCGTGCTCATCGCGGGCGACCATCCCGTGGTCCGCGGGGGCCTGCGCGCCCTTCTCGGCACGATCGAGGGGCTGGAGGTCGTGGGCGAGGCCGTCGACGGCGTCGCGGCCATCCGGGAGGCGCATGTGCTGCACCCCGACGTCGTGCTGATGGACGTCCGGATGCCGGGGGTGGACGGGATCGAGGCCACCCGCCGGCTCCGGGCCGCCCTCCCGGACGTCGCCGTCATCATGCTCACCATGTACGACGACGACGCCACCGTGTTCACCGCCATGCAGGCCGGCGCGCGCGGCTACCTGCTGAAGGGCGCGGAGCAGGAGGAGATCGTGGCCGCCATCCGGGCGGTGGCCGCCGGTCAGGCGATCTTCGGACCCGGGGTGGCCGCCCGGGTGCTGGGGTTCTTCGCGACGCCGCCGGTCCCGTCGGCGCGACCCGCGCTGGGAAACGAACCCTTCCCCCAGCTGACCGAGCGCGAGCGCGAGATCCTCGCCCACCTGGCCGCCGGCAAGCGGACCGCCGCCATCGCCGCGGAGCTCTTCCTCTCGCCCAAGACCGTCAGCAACAACCTCACCGCGATCTTCGCGAAGCTGCAGGTCGCGGACCGGGCAGGTGCGATCATCCGGGCGCGCGAGGAGGGGCTCGGGATGTGAACCTGACTGTCGAGGCGCTCGCGCTCGCCGGAGCGGCGCTGGCGGCGCTGGTGTCCGGGATCGCGCTGCTCCGGATCCCACCCACCCGGCCGAGCGGCGTCGCCCTCACCCTCGCCGGCGTTGCCCTCCTGGCCGGGGTCGCCCTCGGTGCTGCCGCGTCCGAGTCGGGCGCCCGGCTCGCACTTGTGGCCGGCGGGTTGCTGTTGCTGCCGCTCGCGCTCGTCACCTACCCGCGGGCGGCGTGGCGGCATCCCGTCGAGTTCGTGGCGCTCATCCTGGTTGCGGGTGCGGGCGGATTCGCCCTTCTCCTCGCCCCGGACGCCGGCGCGGTGGGGACGCTGGGGCTGGTGAACGCCGTCGTCGTCATCGTGCACCTGTGGTGGGCGTTCGAGCGCGGCCCGCGGGCGGACCGGCAGCCGCTCGTGTGGGTGTCACTGGCGCTCGGCGTGGCCTTCGTCGCGGCTGTCGTCGCGGCATTCGTCGACCTCGGTGCGCCGGGACGCACGATCGCCGTCCTGCTCGTCGGCGGCGTTCCGATCTCGATGGCTGTCGGGGCGAGGCAGCCCGAGGTCGTGGACGCCCGCGGACTGCTGGTGAGGTTCGTCGTCGTGGTGACCGTGGCCGTGGGCTTCCTCGCGCTGGTGGTCGGGGTCGCATCCCTCGTCGAGGTCGTGGGGGGCAGCCCGCCTGGCCTGACGGTCGTCGCGATCATCGCCATGGTCGCCGCGTTCGGGGTGCACCCGCTGCAGGTGGTGCTGCGCGGCGTCGTCGACGAACTGCTCTTCGGCCGCCGCCCGGACCCGCTGGGGGCGGCGACGCGAGTCGTCGGCGCGATCGGGGACGACCCCGCCGCCGCGCTCACCGCCATCCGCACGACCCTCGTGCTGCCCTACGCCGCGCTCCTCCTGGACGGCGAGACCGTCGCCGAGTCGGGCGTGGCGGTGACGCACACCCGGCGGCGCGCTCTCGACCTCGGGGACGGGCGCAGCGGTGAGCTGGTGGTGGGCCTGCGCCCCGGTGACCTCGCCCTGACCGCCGGCGACGACCACGCCCTCCAGCTCGTGACGCCGTTGCTCGCTCAGACCCTGCGGGCGCGGGCACTGGCGGACGAGCTGCGCGTCTCGCGCGGCCACGCGATCGCCCGGATCGAGGAGGAACGCCGCCGGCTTCGCCGCGACCTCCACGACGGGCTCGGTCCCCGGCTCTCCGGCATCGCCTTCACCGCGGATGCCGCCCGGAACACGCTCGGTGACCCGGAAGCCGCCGCCGCACTCCTGCGCACCGTCCGTGCCGAGACCGCGAACGCGATCGCGGATGTCCGCTCCCTCGTCTATGGCCTGCGGCCGCCCGCGCTGGACGAACTCGGTCTCGTCGGAGCGCTGCGACAGCAGGTGGTGGGGGTGCGCACCCCGGGTGGCGCCTCCCTGGCGGTGTCCCTGGTGGCGGCGGACCTGCCGCCGCTCCCCGCGGTCGCCGAGGTGGCGGCGTTCCGCATCGTGACCGAGGCGGTCGCCAACGCCGCCCGGCACGCGGGGGCGCGCACCGTCGTCGTCCGGCTGGCTCTGGTGGGGAACGCCCTCGAGGTGGAGGTCGACGACGACGGCGTGGCGGCGGCGTCGGGCCCAACGGGGGGCGCGGCGTGGCGGCCCGGGGTGGGACTCACCTCCATGCGCGAACGGGCCGGCGAACTCGGGGGGACCCTCGAGGCGGGCCCGGGTCCGAACGGCGGACGCGTCCGGGCGGTGCTGCCCCTCGCGTGAGCAGTCAGGGACGGTCGGCGCAGGAGTAGTCGTGGTCGAGCTGTCGCGCGACGTACTGGGTGAGGGTGACCGTGCCCCCGGGCGTCAGGGGTGACCTGGCGCAGAAGGAGACCGCCGAGTCCAGACTCGTGGCGCCGGCGAGCCAGCTGTCGAGGCCGGCGAGGGCACCGGTGCGTCCGTTGCCGCCCACAATGATCTCCCACTGGTACGCGGTGGAGTACAGCCCGACCTCGGCCCCCTCCGACTGGTAGTAGGCGGTCATCCCCTCCAGCACGGCCGCGTTCCTCGCCCGCCCGTCGGCACCGTTCTGCCAGGTGTTCCCGGTCTCGACATCCAGCCACACGACCGTCTCCGCGAGGTCCACCTGGACGCGGGCGACGGCGGCGGCCTCCTCGACCAGGTCCGCGGCCCAGGCCGCGCGTCCGTGGCCGTACTCCCACGAGCAGGCGAGGTCGTTGACGCCCGCACCGGCCGCGTCCGTGCAGGACTGGGACTCGCCGGGCACCGCGTTGTACGGGTTCTCCCGGCTCGTCTCCGACGGCCAGGTGACGATCTCGAAGTCCGTCAGGACCGCCCCCGGGTTGGCGGTGTTGACGTACAGCTGCAGCCCGGGCTGATTCGCCAGGCCCGGCAGGCCGGCGGCCCAGGCGAGCTGGGCGGGAAGACAGGGATTCGCCTTCGCCGCCGTGCCGCCGTTGACCCCGACGATCCCGAAGCGCGCATTCCTGGGGATCACCGTGGCACCCCGCGAAGTGTAGGACTCGCCGTTCCAGCCGGATCCCGTGCACTGCGGGTAGGAGATGTCGTTGCCGACGGGGTTGATGACCGAGATCCGCTCCTTCCTGTCCGCCGCCGCGGGCGCGGCATCGGACGCCGCCGCGGGCGCGGCGGCGAGCACCACGGGCGTCAACGACAGCAGGACCGTTGACAGCACGGGCAGGAGGAGTCCCCGGTGTCTGGTCATCTCAACAATCGTACGCCCTCGCGACCGTTGGCGGGCAGAGCTGAGCGACCATCGGCGGCACGTCGCCGAGGGAGGGCCGTGGGCGGGGGGCCGTCCGCATGCCGGAACACGGCCGGCGAGTTAGCGTTGATCATGGCCGTGACCATCGCCCCGCCAGACGTGCGCACACTGCTCGCCCGGCATCTGCTCGTGGACTATCTACCCCTTGTCCTCGACCTGGACGCATCCCAGGGAACCACCCTCGTGGACCAGGTGACCGGTGACACCTACCTCGACATGTTCACCTTCTTCGCCTCCAACCCGCTCGGCATGAACCATCCGCTGCTCGCGAAGGACGAACAGTTCCGGGCAGAACTGCTGACCGCGGCGCTCAACAAGCCCAGCAACTCGGATGTCCCCACCGTGGAGATGGCCCGGTTCGTCGAGACCTTCGCCCGCGTGATGGGTGACCCCGCGCTGCCGCACTACTTCTTCATCGAGGGCGGCTCCCTCGCCGTCGAGAACGCCCTCAAGGTGGCGTTCGACTGGAAGTCGCGCTGGAACGAGGAGCACGGCCGCTCGCCGGACCTCGGCACGAAGGTCCTCCACCTCACCGGGGCCTTCCACGGCCGCTCCGGGTACACGATGTCGCTGACCAACACGGACCCGAACAAGATCGCCCGCTTCCCGAAGTTCTCCTGGCCCCGCATCCCCGCCCCCTTCATCTCCCCGGAGCACGACGTCGTGGAACTGGAGCAGCACACCCTCGCCGCCGCCCGCACGGCGTTCGAGGACAACCCGCACGACATCGCCTGCTTCATCATGGAGACGATCCAGGGGGAAGGGGGCGACCACCACTTCCGCCCCGAGTTCTTCGCCGCCATGCGGGACCTGTGTGACAGGTATGACGCCCTCTTCGTCCTGGACGAGGTCCAGACGGGGGGCGGCATGACGGGGACGCCGTGGGCCTACCAGCAGCACGGGGCGGACCCGGACGTGGTGGCCTTCGGGAAGAAGTTCCAGGTGTGCGGCGTGACCGCCGGGCGCCGGGTGGACGAGGTCCCGGACAATGTCTTCCGCGTCCCCAGCCGCATCAATTCGACCTGGGGTGGCAACCTGACCGACATGGTCCGCTCCCGCCGGATCATGGAGGTGGTGGAGGCCGAGGACCTGATGGGCAACGCCCGGAGGCGTGGTGCCGAGCTGCTCGGGGCCCTGCGCGATCTCGCCGACCGCCACGCCATCGTGAGCAATCCGCGCGGGCTCGGCCTCATGTGCGCGGTCACGCTGCCCAACACCCGGATCCGCAACGAGGTCCTGCAGCGTCTGATGGATGAGGAGCACGTGATCATGCTGGGGTGCGGGGAGCGTTCGCTGCGTGTCCGGCCGCCCCTCACCGTGTCCTCCGACGACGTCGGACGCGCCATGGCGGCCCTCGACCGCGCCCTCTCGACAGTGGAGGCCTGACATGCCCACGACCCATGACCTGCGGGCCGCGTTCGCCCGCTCCCTGTCCGCCATGTACGGCCGGGAGGTGCCCGCCTACACCACGCTCGTGGAGGTCTCCACGGCCGTCAACGCCGATGTCATGGCAGCCGACCCCGAACGTGCCGAGCGGCTCGGCCGCATCGACCGCGTCACCGCGGAGCGCCACGGCGCCATCCGGGTGGGGACCGCGGGGGAACTGCGCGACGTCGCGCAGCTGTTCGCCGCGCTCGGCATGGAGCCGGTCGGGTTCTACGACCTGCGCGGGAACGACAGGGCCTCGCTCCCGATCGTCTCCACGGCATTCCGGCCCACCACCCGCGAGGCCCTCGCCCTCAACCCGTTCCGGGTGTTCACCTCCGTCCTCGTCACCGACGACCGCCGCTACTTCGACGAGGACCTGCAGGCCGACCTCGACGCCTTCCTCGCCCGGCGCACCCTCTTCGGCGAGGACGTCCTCGCCCTCGCCGCGCGCGCCGAGGACGCCGGCGGCCTGGACGACGACGACGCCCGCACTTTCCTCGCCCTCGCCACCGCCTGCTTCGAGCTGTCCGACGAGCCCGTGGACCGCGCCTGGTACCAGCGTCTCGCCGCGATCTCCGGGGTGGCCGCCGACATCGGCGGGGTCACCACCACCCACATCAACCACCTCACCCCGCGAGTCCTCGACATCGACGACCTCTACCGCCGCATGACCGAGCGCGGGATCCGCATGATCGACGAGATCCAGGGCCCGCCCCGCTGGGAGGGTCCCGACGTGCTGCTGCGCCAGACCTCGTTCAAGGCGCTCGCGGAGCGGCGCCGCTTCCGTGAGGCGGACGGCACCGTCGTCGCCGGCGAGCTCAGTGTCCGCTTCGGCGAGGTCGAGCAGCGCGGCATCGCGCTCACCCCGACGGGGCGGGACATCTACGACCGCGCCATCGTCGAGATCGACGAACGCTCGGCCGGGGCAGCGGACCGCGAGGAGGTCAAGCGTCAGGTGTGGCGCGAGACGTGGCCCACCGACGAGGACGGCCTCGCCGCCCGCGGTCTCGCCTGGTTCGAGTACGCCGTCGCGCCCGAACGGCCCGCCGGTGACCCGCCCACCGACCTGGGCGCCCTCGTGGCGGGTGGCTGGCTCGTCCGGACGCCCATTGTGTACGAGGACTTCCTGCCGCGCTCCGCCGCCGGGATCTTCGCGTCCAATCTCGACGACCTGGGCAGGCGGGACACGGCCCGCGAGGGTTCGCACCGCGACATGGCGTGGATGGCGGAACAGCTCGGCCGCACCGTCCACGATCCCATGGCCCTCTACGCCACCCAGGAGAAGGCGTCACTCGACGCCGCGGCCCAGGCCCTCGGTCTCTCCGCGATCACGGGAGGGGGACGATGAGAACCCGGGAGGACCTCGTCGCCCTCGCCCGCGACGCGCTGCGGACGCTGGGGGTTCCGGACGACGTCGTCGCGAGCCGCGGCGAGGCCGTCCTCATGGCTCGCTCCCCCCTCGTGGACGCCGAGCTGTTCGGCGTCCACGCCACGGCCGACGTCGACGCCGCCGTCGACGCCGCCCACCAGGCCTTCCTCGAGTGGCGCCTCGTGCCCGCCCCCGTCCGCGGGCGGGTGGTCAAGCGTCTCGGGGAGCTCATCGGCGAGCACAAGGGAGTGCTGGCCGACCTCGTCACCATCGAGGTCGGGAAGATCCGCTCCGAGGCCCTCGGCGAGGTGCAGGAGATGATCGACATCTGCGATTTCGCCGTCGGGCTCTCCCGGCAGCTCTACGGGCGGACCATGCCGTCGGAGCGGGCCGGGCACCGGCTCCAGGAGGTGTGGCACCCGCTCGGCGTGGTGGGCGTGATCTCGGCGTTCAACTTCCCGGTGGCGGTGTGGTCCTGGAACACCGCGATCGCGCTGGTGTGCGGCGATCCGGTGGTGTGGAAGCCGTCCGAACTCGCCCCGCTGTGCGCCCTGGGCTGTGACGCGCTGCTGCGGCGGGCGATCGACGACGTCGGCGCCCCGCCCGGCATCCACCGCCTCGTGCTCGGCGGCCGCGAGGTGGGCGAGGCCCTCGTGGAGAACCCGCGGGTCGCACTCGTCAGCGCGACGGGCTCGACGCGCATGGGCCGGGAGGTCGGCCCGCGGGTGGCCGCCCGGTTCGGGCGCTCGCTCCTCGAACTGGGGGGCAACAACGCGGTGATCGTGACGCCGTCGGCCAACCTCGACCTCGCTGTCAGCTCGATCGTGTTCGCCGCGGCCGGGACGGCCGGCCAGCGCTGCACCACGATGCGCCGCCTGATCGTGCACGAGTCGGTGGCGGATGCGCTGGTGGCCCGGCTGGAGCGGGCGTTCGCCTCGCTGCCGGTCGGGGACCCGTTCGCCGAGGGGACCCTGGTGGGACCGCTGGTGAACGGGCGGGCCTTCGCCGCCATGCAGGAGGCGCTCGCCTCCGCGCGGGAGCAGGGCGGCGAGGTGATCGTGGGCGGCGAGCGCGTGGACACGGGCGCGCCGGGGTTCTGGGTCCGGCCGGCGCTGGTGCGCGTGCCGGCCCAGGACGGCATCGTGCTGCGGGAGACGTTCGCGCCCATCCTCTACGTGCTCACCTATGCCGACTTCGACGACGCCCTCGCCCTGCACAACGGGGTGAGCCAGGGCCTCTCGGCGGGCATCTTCACCTCCGACCAGGCGGAGGCCGAGCGCTTCCTCGCGCCCGACGGCGCGGACACCGGCATTGCGAACGTGAATGTGGGGACGTCGGGAGCGGAGATCGGCGGGGCGTTCGGCGGCGAGAAGGAAACCGGCGGTGGGCGCGAGTCCGGCTCGGACGCCTGGCGTGCGTACATGCGCCGCTCGACCAACACGATCAACTACTCGGGCGTGGTCCAGCTCGCGCAGGGCGTCGACTTCGGCGGCTGACCAGGGGCTGTGCCCGCGTCTCAGGGAATGTGCTCCCGTCCGGCCTCGATCCGGAAGAGGGTGGACAGACCTGCGAACACCAGCAGCCCGGGTCCGATGGTGAAGAGCAGCGCGCCGAGGTAGTGCCACCCGGAGACCTGCGGCGGGTCGGAGCGGAGGGCGGCCGCGCCGCCCGCCATGAGGTAGCTCGCCCACGCGCCCGCGACGGCCACCAGTCCGCCAAGCCACAGCGCCACGTCCCACCCGCGGGCGGCCGTGAAGCTGGGGGCGGACCGGCTGTGACGCGACCTGGTGTTCCAGGCGGCGCCCGTCCGCAGGACCACGAAGCCCGCCACCAGCCCCCAGAACGCGGCCACGAGGTAGGCGGCGACGACGTCGGCGGGCCGGTGCCACGCCTCCACGAAGGTCGCGGCCCCCACCGTCGTGGCGAAGGCCGCGCCGAGCGCCGCCATGGCGGGCCTCCAGCGGGGGGCGACGACGAGGAACACGGCCACAACGGCGGCGGCCGCGAAGGTGGCGTGCCCGGACGGGAGCGAGTTGCCGGTGTAGTAGGGCACGCCGTTGTCGAGGTGGGGGCGCACGAGGAGGACGTTCTTCAGGAGTTGGGTGGTGAGGTTGGCAGCCACGAACGACGCCACCGCGATCAGGGAGGCGAGCCAGCGGCGCCGCCAGACCGTGACCAGGAGGAACACGAGCACCGCCCCAGCCGCGATGATCTCGGGCAGCCGGGTGAGGACGGCGAGGGCCGGGCCCTGCAGTTCGTCGAAGCGCTCGGTGGCCGCCTCCAGCGCCACGAACTCTGCCAGCTGCCCTAGGGACGTGGTGACGAAGATGACATACACGGCGACAAGGAGAGCGGCCACGATCACCATCCCCGTCCCCCACAGCCACCAGCGGGCCGCCGGCGCGCGTGAGGCGGGGCGGTCGGGAACGGGCATGGTGACATTGTGCCGGAGCGCCTGCCCTGGAAGGGCCCACGGCACCGGCCCCGTCAGCAGACGCTCACCCGATCCAGTTCGATGATGCGGTGGCGCGGATGGGTGGCGAGGGTGGCGCGCGCCCATTCGGCCACCTCGGGCTCCTGGGCGAACAGGATGATCTGCCGTTCGGCGGAGAGACCCAGCAGCAGGTCGAGCACCCGTGCGGTGCGCTCCTGATCAGCCTGCACCGTGACGTCGTCGAGCAGCAGCGGGCACGTCTCCCCCGTGGTGGCGAGATGGCGCGCCAGGGCCACCCGCAACAGCAGGTACACCTGTTCAGCCGTGCCGGTGGAGAGCCGCCCGGCGTTCCGCCAGTGCCGCTCCGGTCCGGTGACCCGCACCTCGAGGGTGGCCGGATCGACACTCGCATCGACGTAGCGGCCGGCCGTGATGATCGGGAGCCACTCGCGCAGCGTGCTCGCGAGCAGGGGCGCGATGTCCCGGTGCACCCTGTCCTGGGCGGCCGTCAGGAACTCCTGGGTCAGCGTCAGCGTGTCTGCGAGTTCGGTCACCCGGTCGAGTTCGCGCTGCGCCTCGGCAACCGCCTCCTCGGCCTGGGTGACGCTCGGGAGGGTGCGGGCACGTTCCGCGACGGCCCCGTCCGCGTTCTCCGCGGCGCCGAGCATGTCCTGGGCCCGCTCGTGTGCCTGCCGGGCGTTCTCCCGCGCGGCGCGGCAGACCTCCTCGGCGGCCGCGACGCCCACGCGGGAGGCGACCTCAAGGCCGGCGTGGCGGGCGGCCACGGCCGCCCGGTTGGCACGTTCGGTGGCCTCGCGCAGGAGGACGTCCGCGGCGAACACCGCCGCCGACCGGCTCGCGCTCAGGGCGACGGCCTCGCCATGATCCGCCGCGAGGTCCGCAAGCGTGCGGCCCTCCAGGAGGGCCTGCAGCTCGGCCCACCACCCCTGGCGCTGGGCGAGCGCGGCCATCTCCGCCTCCCGCATACCCTGCCACGCGCGGAGCGCCTCCACCAGCGAACCGGGTGGGTCATCCCCGCCACCGACTCCTGCCGCGGCGGCGACCTGCCGGAGCGTCCGCTCGGCTGCCGCGCGCCGTTCCGCGGCCTCGGCCGCAGCCTCCTCCGCCGCGAGGCGGTCCGCCAGCGCCTGCTCGAGGGCCGGCCGGCGCCGGGACTCCGCGTCCTGCGCGGCCCTCGCAGCGCAGTGGGCCGCGTAGAGCCGGACGAGGTCCGCGACGGGCGAGCCCGGATCCGGCAGCTCCCCCCTCGACACCAGGGCCGCACGCAGCCGGTCCTCGGCGGCTGCGACGTCCTGCGTGTAGGCCGCGTACGTGGCCGCCCAGGTCTCGTGGCGGTGTCGCTGCTCGATGGCCCGCTCCGCCGCGGCCGCCAGGTCCTGGAGTGCTGCCGGGTCGACGGGCAGCCCCCACGCCCGGGCCTGCGCCTCGAGTTCCGCCCGCGCGGTGAGGGCCGCACGGGTGCTGGAGTCGTGCGCGGCAATCGCCGCCTCAAGCTCCATCACCGTCCGCCGCGCCTCGGCTGCGACCCTGCCGGCCTGATCCAGGCGCAGCGCCGCCTCCTGCAGGTCGCGGGACGCCACGGTCACCCAGTCGTTCGCGGGGGGCGCGGCGGGCCGGAGGGCGACCGCCGCG
>JALHDK010000052.1 GCA_022838965.1 Actinomycetales bacterium
TGGTGGGCGATACTGGGTTCGAACCAGTGACCTCCTCGGTGTGAACGAGGCGCTCTACCACTGAGCCAATCGCCCGATGCGGCTTCTGATGCTAGCGCACGGCCCCGTTGGGGGTGAAATCGCGGCCGGTGCTCACCCCCGGCTCCGCGATTGGACGATCCGCCCGCCGCTGGGCTATTGTCTTACCCGCGGCGGGAACGTCGCAGTGCGGATGTAGCGCAGTTGGTAGCGCATCACCTTGCCAAGGTGAGGGTCGCGGGTTCGAGTCCCGTCATCCGCTCGGAGGCACCACCACCACGTGGCTCAAGAGCCTCACGGGTGGCGTGGCCGAGAGGCGAGGCAGCGGCCTGCAAAGCCGTATACACGGGTTCGAATCCCGTCGCCACCTCCGATCCTTGGGCGGTTGGCGCAGTGGGAGCGCGCTTCCTTGACACGGAAGAGGTCGCTGGTTCGATCCCAGTACCGCCCACCCGAACCGCCGCGGCTTTCGGAGCCGCGGCGGCTTTGTTGTTGTTCACGTCACAACGGGAGGGCGAGTGGACGCGAAGGACCGCACGGCACTGCTAGTGTCGCTTCTGGTCACGGCGATCGGGGCGCTGGTGGCATGGGCGGGCAGCGACGGCGGCGCTCGCGTCGGCGGCGTGCCGGTATTCGCGGCAGCCGTCGCCCTTGCGTTCGTCATCCAGTGGGTGGTGTTCGTGCCCTCGTGGCTCGGCCGCACCGAGAAGTGGTTCGATCTCACGGGCAGCCTCACCTACATCTCGATCACGCTGCTCGCGGCGGTGCTCAGCTCCACCGGTCCGCGGGGCATCCTGCTGACCGTCCTCGTGGTGGTGTGGGCGGCGCGGCTCGGGACGTTCCTGTTCCGCCGGATCCGGCGCGCGGGTCACGATGACCGCTTCGACCAGCTGAAGCAGTCCTTCTTCCGCTTCCTCAACGTCTGGACGATCCAGGGGCTCTGGGTGACGTTCACCGCCGCCGCGGCGTGGGCGGCCATCACCTCGGACCGCAACCCGGGGCTGGACGTCGTCGCCGTCGCCGGCGCGGTCGTGTGGCTGGTGGGCTTCACGATCGAGGCCGTCGCCGACCTGCAGAAGAGCCGATTCAAGGCCGACCCGGTCAACCGGGGGCGGTTCATCACCACCGGGCTGTGGTCGCGTTCCCGCCACCCGAACTACTTCGGCGAGATCCTGCTCTGGGTGGGGGTGGCCATCATCGCGGTGCCGGCCCTGTCGGGCTGGCAGTGGGTGACGATGATCTCACCCCTCTTCGTGATCCTGCTGCTCACGAGGGTGAGCGGCGTCCCGCTGCTGGAGGCGAAGGCCGAGCGCACGTGGGGTGGCCAGGCCGACTACGAGATGTACAAGCGCACCACTCCCGTGCTGATCCCGCGGCTGCGGTGAGCCGCGCGGCGGCTTTGGTCGCCCTGATCGGCCGCGGGTACCCTGAGACCTGACCATCGTCCATCCTGGAGGTTCTCCGTGACCACCGCGCCGCACGCCCCCCACCCCGCCCAGCCGAGCGGGGGGCGCACCACGGGCACCGGGCTCTTCGGGTCGCGGCGGGACGTCGTCGCGATCCGTGTGAACGGCGAGCTGAGGGATCTCGTCGCCGAGGTCGGACCCGGCGACGTCGTCGAGCCCGTCACCATCGACTCCCCGGACGGCCTCGCGATCCTCCGGCACTCCACGGCCCACGTCCTCGCACAGGCGGTGCAGCAGGTCAACCCGGACGCGAAGCTCGGCATCGGCCCGCCGATTACCGACGGCTTTTACTACGACTTCGACGTCGCCGCCCCCTTCACCCCCGAGGACCTGCGGGCGCTCGAGAAGGCGATGGCGCGCATCGTGAAGGAGGGGCAGACCTTCCGGCGGCGCGTCGTCACCGAGGAGGAGGCCCGCCGCGAGCTCGCCGCGGAGCCGTACAAGCTCGAACTGATCGGGATCAAGGGGTCCGCGAGCGCCGCCCAGACGGAGGGCGCCTCGGTGGAGGTGGGCGCCGGCGAGCTGACGATGTACGACAACGTGCGCCGTGACGGCGAGGTCGCCTGGAAGGACCTCTGCCGCGGTCCCCACGTCCCCTCCACGAGGGTGATCGGCAACGCCTTCCAGCTCATGCGCTCGGCCGCCGCCTACTGGCGGGGCAGCGAGAAGAACCCGCAGCTGCAGCGCATCTACGGGACGGCGTGGGCGTCGAAGGAGGACCTCACCGCCTACACCACCCGGCTCGCCGAGGCCGAGCGGCGGGATCACCGCCGGCTCGGGAACGAACTGGGGCTGTTCTCGTTCCCGGACGAGATCGGGTCGGGCCTCGCGGTCTTCCACCCGAGGGGTGGCATCGTCCGGATGGAGATGGAGGAGTACGCCCGGCGGCGCCACCTCGCGGAGGGGTACCAGTTCGTCTACAGCCCGCACATCACCAAGGGCCAGCTTTTCCAGATCTCGGGCCACCTGGACTGGTACGCGGAGGGCATGTACCCCGCCATGCACCTCGACGAGGAACGGGACGCCGAAGGCGCCATCCGCCGGCAGGGCCAGGACTACTACCTCAAGCCCATGAACTGCCCCTTCCACAACCTGATCTACGCCGCGCGCGGCCGGTCCTACCGCGAGCTGCCGCTGCGGCTGTTCGAGTTCGGCACGGTCTACCGCTACGAGAAATCAGGCGTGGTGCACGGCCTGACCCGCGCCCGGGGATTCACCCAGGACGACGCCCACATCTACTGCACCCGCGAGCAGATGAAGGACGAGCTGGCCAGGCTGCTCACCTTCGTCCTCGACCTGCTCCGCGACTACGGCCTGGAGGACTTCTACCTGGAGCTGTCCTCCAGGAACCCGGACAAGTTCGTGGGCGACGACGCCGTCTGGGAGGAGGCCACCGAGACCCTCCGGCAGGTGGCGGAGGACTCCGGCCTCGAGCTCCGGCCGGACCCGGGCGGCGCGGCCTTCTACGGCCCCAAGATCTCGGTGCAGACGAGGGATGCCATCGGCCGGACCTGGCAGATCTCCACCATCCAGCTGGACTTCAACCTGCCCGAGCGCTTCCAGCTCGAGTACACCGCGGCGGACGGCTCGCGGCAGCGTCCCGTGATGATCCACCGGGCGCTCTTCGGCTCGATCGAACGCTTCTTCGCCATCCTCGTCGAGCACTACGCCGGGGCGTTCCCCGCGTGGCTCGCGCCCGTCCAGGTGGTGGCCATCCCCGTGGCGGAGCCGTTCAACGACTACCTGGCCGACGTCGTCGCGCGGCTGCGCGCGGAGGGGATCCGCGCCGAGCTCGACGACTCCGACGACCGTTTCGGCAAGAAGATCCGCAACGCCGCCACCCAGAAGGTCCCGTTCGTCCTCATCGCGGGCGGCGACGACGCCGCCGCCGGGGCGGTCTCGTTCCGGCTGCGGGGCGGCGAGCAGCGTAACGGCGTCCCGGTGGACGACGCCGTCGCCGAGATCGTGGACCACGTCCGCCGACGGAGGAACGACTGATGGACGAGGTGGAGAACGCGGACGCCTTCGCGGGCGCACCCGACGCGTTCCAGCGCCTGTGGACCCCGCACCGCATGGTCTACATCGACGGCCAGGACAAGCCGATCGACAAGAGCCCCGGGGACTGCCCGTTCTGCCGGGCACCCGGCCGCGGGGACGAGGACGGCCTCATCGTCCACCGCGGCCGGACGGCGTACGTGGTGCTCAACCTCTACCCCTACAATCCGGGCCACCTGCTGATCTGCCCGTACCGGCACGTGGCGTGGTACACCGATCTCACCGCGGAGGAGCGGGACGAGATCGGGGCGCTCACCGCCGCCGCCTTCCGGGCCCTCACCGCCGCCTCGGCCCCGGACGGCTTCAACACCGGCATGAACCAGGGAGTGGTCGCGGGTGCGGGCATCGCCGCCCACCTGCACCAGCACGTGGTCCCGCGGTGGAAGGGCGACGCGAACTTCTTCCCGATCCTCGCCCAGACCAAGGCGTTGCCGCAGGTCCTGGGCGACACGCGGACACGCCTCGCGCGGGCATGGGAGGGCTGATGGTTCTCGGCCAGCGGGGACGGGGGTTCAGCAGGACGGCGTTCGGTCCGGTCGCCAGGTTCCTCGTGCGGCGGAACGTCTCACCGGACGTGGTCACGGTCACGGGCACGGTGGCCACCGCTGCGATCGCGTTCGGACTGCTGGCGAGGGGGCACCTGGTGGCAGGGCCGCTCCTGCTGGGCGTGGTGCTGCTCACCGACTCGATCGACGGTCTCATGGCGCGCGACCTGGGCCGCACCTCCCCCTGGGGGGCGTTCCTCGACTCGACGATGGACCGGTTCGGCGACGCCAGCATCTACAGTGCCATCGTGCTGTACAGCCTCACCATCCCCGGCACGGTGGGCGCCTGGACCCACGGCTTCGCCCTCGCGATCCTGCCGCTCGCCCTGATCGTCTCCTATGCGCGGTCGCGTGCCGAGGCGGTCGGGCTGACCGCGGCGGTGGGCATCGCCGAGCGGACCGACCGGCTCGTGGTGTCCCTCCTCGGGTGCCTTCTCGTGGGCCTCGGTCTGCCGGTAGGGGTCCTCACCCTCGCACTCGGCTACGTGGCGGTGGCCAGCTTCATCACGGTTGTCCAGCGCATGGCCACCGTGCACCACCAGGCGGTGGCACATGGCGCTTGATTCCGGATTCGCGTTCAGCCTCGCCTTCCGCGTGGTGCCCCGGCTGCCCGAATGGCTGGTGCGCTGGTTCGCGAACGTGGGGGCCGACGTCGTCTGGCGGCGGTCGGGCGCCGGGGTGCGCCAACTCGAGCGCAACCTCGCGCGCGTGCGTCCCGACGCCACGGCGAAGGAACTCCGCGACCTCTCGCGCGGCGCGCTGCGGTCCTACGCCCGGTACTACGCCGAGCTCTTCATGCTGCCCGGCCTGCCGCCCGACGAGCTGGAGGTGCGCGTCCGCGCCCACGTCCCGGACGAGTTGCGGGCGGCGGTCACCGAGGGCAGCGTGGTGATGGCGGTGGGACACACCGGGAACTGGGATATGGCCGGCGCGTGGGCCACGCGGAACGTGGCGACCGTCGTCACGGTGGTGGAGCATCTCAAGCCGGAGCGGGTGTTCCGCGAGTTCGTGGCGGTGCGTGAACGCATGGGCGTGGAGCTCGTGCCGTTCGAGAAGGGCGGGGGCGTCTTCCGGGAGCTGCTGCGGCGTGCCGCCGCCACCACCCGGCTCGTGCCGTTGCTGGCGGACCGTGACCTGTCCGAGTCCGGCGTCGAGGTGACCCTCTGCGGGCATCCGGCGCGGCTCGCGGCCGGGCCCGCCGCGCTCGCCCTCTCGCTGAAGCGTCCGCTGTACTTCGCCGCCATCCGCAGCGACCGCGTGGAGCAGATGCACGGTCCGAAGAAGTGGGGCATCGACCTCCGGTTCATCGGCCCGATCCCCCCGCCCGAGCCGGGTCCCGACGCCGTCGCGCGGTACACCCAGGCGTGGGCGGACGTCCTCACCGCGCACCTCCAGGAGCACCCCACGAGCTGGCACATGCTCCAGAAGGTGTTCGTGGCTGACCTCGACCCCGCCCGGCGCCCCGGGAAGGGTGCCGGCTCGTGAGGATCGGGATCGTCTGTCCGTACTCCTTCGACGCGCCCGGCGGCGTCCAGTTCCACATCCGGGACCTCGCCTCCGTACTCATCGACTGGGGACATCACGTCTCGGTGCTCGCCCCCGCGGAGGAGGGCACGCCGCTGCCCGGGTTCGTCGAGTCCGCGGGCGGATCGATCGCCGTGCCCTACAACGGCTCGGTGGCGCGGCTGAGCTTCGGCCCCGCCGCGTCCGCGCGCGTGAGCCGCTGGCTCGCGGAGCACGAGTTCGACATCCTGCACATCCACGAGCCCCTCTCCCCGTCCCTGAGCCTGCTCGCCCTGTGGCAGACCCGCATCCCGACGGTCGCGACCTTCCACAGTTCGCTCGAGCGTTCCCGCATGCTCACCTTCTTCTCGCCCCTCCTCCAGTCCTCGATCGAGAAGATCGACGCCCGGATCGCCGTCTCCGCGGAGGCCCGCCGCACGGTGGCCGACCACCTCGGCGGTGACGCGTTCGTGATCCCGAACGGGGTGTTCGTCGACCGCTTCCGCACGGCCACCCCGGACGACCGGTGGCGTGGCGTGCGCCGCGGCGGCCCGGCGCCCACGATCGCCTTCCTCGGCCGCCTCGACGAACCGCGCAAGGGCCTGCCCGTGTTCGCCGGCGCCGTCGCCCCGGTGTTGCGGGAACGTCCGGACGCCCGGTTCCTCATCGCCGGTCGCGGCGAGGCCGGCGAGGTGCGTGCCGCGCTCGCCGGACTGGGCGACAGCGTCGAGTTCCTCGGCGCGATCAGCGACGAGGAGAAGGCCACCCTCTTCGCCTCCGTCGACATCTACGTGGCGCCCCAGCTCGGAGGCGAGTCCTTCGGCATCGTCCTCGTGGAGGCGATGGCGGGCGGCGCGCACGTCGTCGCCAGTGACATCCCCGCCTTCCGGGCGGTCATCGACGACGGACGCGCGGGTTCACCGTTCGCGGTCGGCGACGCCGATGATCTCGCCCGGGCCCTGCTCACGGCACTCGGTGGCGCGCCCGGGGTGCTGGCCCACGCCGCGACCTGGGTGGACCAGTACGACTGGAACCGCGTGGCGCGCCAGGTGCTGGACGTCTACCGCACCGTGCTCACCGCCAAGGGCATCGCCCTGCCGGAGCCCGGGCTCGTCGCCCGCTTCCTGCGCCGCCGGGAGAAGTGATGGACGCGACGCTGTGGTGGGTGGCGGGGCTGGCCCTCGCCATCGTGGCCTTCGCCGTGCTGGTGTCGATCGCCACCCGGACCGACCGCCTCCACAACGAGGTGCTGCGGTCGCGGGCGATGCTCGAACAGCTGCTCCACGCCCGGGCGACGACGGCGCTGGAACTCGCCTCCAGTGGCCGGCTCGACCCGGCCTCCTCCGTCATCCTCGCGGACATCGCGACGCGCGCCGTCGAGAATCCCAACGCACTCGTGCCCGACGGCCTGGACCCCAACTGGGAGGCGGAGCCGGTCATCGGCGCCGTCGAGACGCGCGATCGCGCCCTGGTGGAGAGCGAGCTGTCGCGGGTCCTGCGCGTGATCCTGCCGCAGGCGAAGGCCATGGACGATCCCGTGGTCCAGGATCTGGTGCGGCGGCTCGAGGCGGTGTGGTATCGCGCCACGATCGCGCGCTCCCTCCACAACACCCGCGTCGTGCAGAGCCGGGAGCTGCGGACCCGGACGGTGGTCAGGGTTCTGCACCTCGCGGGCAGGGCACCCCTGCCGGTCACCTTCGACATGGACGACGCCCTCCCGGGAAGTTGAATGGGCGCCCACGCGGGAATTAGGGTCAGTCCCATGTCGCACGGGCCCGAGGTGATGCAGCGCTGGGCACCCGTCCCGCCGCGCACCCGGGTCACGTGGACCATGGAGGTGGTGGCGATCGCGCTCGGCCTCGTCGGGGCTCTCGCGATGCTCACCCTGATCGCCCAGATGGCCGGGGTGGCCGGGACGGCGCTGGCCGGGGTGCTGGCATTCCTGCCCCTGGTGGTGGTGCTCCTCGGGATCCGCTGGATCGACAAGTGGGAGCCCGAACCCCGTCCCACCCTGCTCGCCGCGTTCCTGTGGGGAGCCGGGGTGTCGACGTTCGTCTCGCTGGTGTTCAACACGACGTTCGCGGTCATCGCGGCCGAGAGCTCCCTCTCGCCGTTCGGCCAGCTCGTGCTGTCGACGGCGGTCGTCGCGCCCGTCGTCGAGGAGACGATGAAGGGACTCGGGGTCCTGGGGATCTTCCTGCTGCGCCGCCGCTCCTTCGACGGCCCGGTGGACGGCATCGTCTACGCGGCGACGGTCGCGGCCGGGTTCGCGTTCGTGGAGAACGTGCTCTATCTCGCCCAAAGCCCCGAGGCGCTCGCGGCGGTGTTCATCGGCCGCGCGGTGATGTCGCCCTTCGCCCACGCCGTGTTCACCGCCATGACCGGCATCATGCTCGGGCTCGCATCACGGCAGCATCAGCGCGGAGCCTGGCTGTGGCTCTTCCCGGTCGGCCTCCTGCTGGCCATCATGCTCCACGCGCTGTGGAACTTCTCCACGCTCTCGGGCAGTTACCTCTTCCTCTACTTCGCGTTGCAGGTGCCGATGTTCCTCGCCCTGGTCGGGCTGGTGTCCTGGCTGCGCTCCCGCGAGGCCGAGGTGATCCGGCGCCGGCTGGGGGAGTACGCGGCGGCCGGCTGGCTCAGTCCCCAGGAGGTCGCCATGGTGGCGTCCTTCAGCGAGCGACGGCGGGCCCGGGCGTGGGCGGCGCGGTACGGCCGGGAGGCCGAGATGCTCCAGTTCCAGCGGCGGGCCACCGATCTGGCGTACGCCCGTGAGCGGGCGGCGTCCGGCCGGGTGCCGCCCACCGCGGCCGCCGAGCAGGTGCACGCGCTGGAACAGCTGACCCGATCGCGACGGGCCGCCGGCCTCATCTGATCATTCCCAACGAGGAGGGACTCATGGACAACACCCAGGCAGGCACCACCCGCGTCAAGCGCGGCATGGCGGAGATGCTGAAGGGTGGCGTGATCATGGACGTCGTCACGCCCGAGCAGGCGCGGATCGCCGAGGACGCCGGAGCGGTGGCCGTCATGGCGCTGGAACGGGTGCCCGCGGACATCCGCGCGCAGGGCGGGGTGGCCCGGATGTCGGACCCGGATCTGATCGACGGCATCATCCAGGCCGTCTCGATCCCCGTGATGGCCAAGGCCCGGATCGGCCACTTCGTCGAGGCCCAGGTGCTGCAGGCCCTCGGGGTGGACTACATCGACGAGTCGGAGGTTCTCACGCCCGCCGACTACTCCCACCACATCGACAAGTGGCAGTTCACCGTCCCGTTCGTGTGCGGTGCCACCAACCTCGGGGAGGCGTTGCGCCGGATCACGGAGGGCGCGGCCATGATCCGGTCCAAGGGCGAGGCCGGGACCGGTGACGTCTCGAACGCGACCACCCACATGCGCACCCTCCGGGACGAGATCCGCCGGCTGACCTCCCTGCCCGAGGACGAGCTGTACCTCGCCGCCAAGGAGCTCGGCGCGCCCTACGACCTCGTCCGGGAGGTGGCGCGCACCGGCAAGCTGCCGGTGGTGCTCTTCACGGCTGGCGGGATCGCCACCCCGGCGGACGCCGCGATGATGATGCAGCTCGGCGCCGAGGGCGTGTTCGTGGGTTCCGGGATCTTCAAGTCCGGGGACCCCGCGAAGCGCGCGGCGGCGATCGTCAAGGCGACGACGTTCTTCGACGATCCCGGCGTCATCGCCGAGGTGTCGCGGGGCCTCGGCGAAGCGATGGTGGGCATCAACGTGGACGATGTCCCGGCGCCCCACCGGCTCGCCGAGCGCGGCTGGTGAGCTACTTCTCCGACGAGTGGCTCCGCGGGGCCGACGGCATGCTCCACCGGCGCGGGGCGCGGGTGCTCGTGTTCGATGACGCCGGCCACCTGCTCCTGTTGCGCGGCCACGACATCGACGAGCCGGGCCGGCGCTGGTGGTTCACGCCCGGCGGCGGCATCCACGCGGAGGAGGACGCCCGGGCCGCCGCGGCGCGCGAGCTGGCCGAGGAGACCGGGGTGGTCGTGACCCCCGAGGCGCTTGTCGGACCGGTGGCCGAGCGGAGTGCGATCTTCGACTTCGCGCGCGAGTGGGTCCACCAGGACGAGGTGTTCTTCGTGGCCCGGGTCGCCGCGACGCCGCTCGTGGACCGCGGCTGGTCGGAGGTGGAGCGGCAGTTCCTGCTCGAGCTCCGGTGGGTGGCGGTGGAGCACATCGCCGGCCTCGAGGGGGAACTCTTCCCCGCCGAGCTCCCCGAGCTGGCGGCGGACCTCCAGCGCGGGTGGGACGGCCGGGTGCGGGAGCTGCGACGGGAGGACACGCGGCCGTGAGGACGACGATCGGGGTCCTGGCCCTCCAGGGCGACGTGCGGGAGCACGCGGCGGCCCTCGACGCCGTCGGGGCGCGGCCCGTCCCGGTGCGGCGACCCGCCGAGCTGGAGGCCGTGGACGGTCTGGTGGTGCCCGGCGGCGAGTCCACCACCATGGACAAGCTGCTGCGCGCCTTCGGCCTCTTCGAGCCCCTGCGCGCCCGCATCGCCGACGGCCTGCCCGTCTTCGGGTCCTGTGCCGGCATGATCCTCCTCGCCGAGCGGGTGCTGGACGCCCCCGGCGACCAGCGGACCCTGGGGGGCATCGACATGACCGTGCGGCGCAACGCGTTCGGCCGCCAGGTCGACTCCTTCGAGGCCGATCTCACGGTCGAGGAGATCGGGCCGGAGAAGCTGCGGGCGGTGTTCATCCGTGCACCGTGGGTGGAGTCCGTGGGCCCGGGGGTGCGCGTGCTGGCGCGGCTCGCCACCGGACCGGGCGAGGGGGAGACGGCGGGTAGGATCGTGGCAGTGCGGCAAGGCGTCCTGCTGGCGACGTCGTTCCATCCCGAGCTGGGCGCGGACCATCGCGTGCACGCCCGTTTCGTGGAGATTGCTGCGGAATCGAGAACGAGGAGAACCTGATGTCCGGCCACTCGAAATGGGCGACCACGAAGCACAAGAAGGCCGTGATCGATGCGAAGCGCGGCAAGCTGTTCGCCCGCCTCATCAAGAACATCGAGGTCGCCGCGCGCACCGGCGGCGGTGACCCCGCCGGCAACCCCACCCTGTACGACGCCATCCAGAAGGCGAGGAAGAACTCCGTTCCCGCCGACAACATCGACCGGGCGGTCAAGCGGGGCTCCGGTGCCGAGGCCGGCGGCGCCGACTACCAGAGCATCATGTACGAGGGCTACGGGCCCGGCGGCATCGCCGTGCTCGTCGAGTGCCTCACCGACAACCGCAACCGCGCCGCCTCCGAGGTGCGCGTCGCCTTCACCCGCAACGGCGGCTCCATGGCCGACGCCGGCTCCGTCTCCTACCTCTTCTCCCGCAAGGGCGTGGTCGTCGTGCCGAAGGCCCCGGGGCTGACGGAGGATGACGTCCTCGCCGCCGTCCTCGACGCCCTTCGAGATCCGCTCGGAGGCGTCCGACGTCGTCGCCGTGCGGTCCGCCCTCCAGGCCGCGGGCATCGACTACGACTCCGCCGACGTCCAGTTCGTGGCCGCGACCGAGATCGAGGTCGACCTGGAGGGGGCGCGGCGGATCATGAAGCTGATCGACGCGCTCGAGGACTCGGACGACGTCCAGAACGTCTACGCCAACTTCACCGCCTCCGACGAGGTCCTCGCCGCGCTCGACGCCGAGGAATGATGCGCGTCCTCGGCGTCGACCCGGGCCTGACCCGCTGCGGGGTCGGCGTCGTGGAGGCGGGCCGGCCCCCGGTGCTGGTCGCCGTGGGCGTCATCCGGACCGACGCGGGGGAGTCGGCCGACACCCGGCTCCTGCGGATCGCGCTGGGGATCGAGGAGTGGCTCGACCGCCACCACCCCGACGTCGTCGCGATCGAGCGCGCCTTCGCCCAGCACAACGTGCCGACGGTGATGGGCGTGGCCCAGGTCGCCGGTCTCGCGATGGTTGCGGCGGCCCGGCGGGGCATCCCCGTCGGCCTGCACACGCCGTCGGAGGTGAAGGCGGCCGTCACGGGCTACGGCAAGGCCCCGAAGGGGCAGGTGCAGCACATGGTGGCGCGCGTGCTCGGCTTGGCCGAGGTGCCGCGGCCGGCCGACGCGGCGGACGCGCTGGCCCTCGCGATCTGCCACTCGTGGCGGCTCGGCAGCCCGACGGCGCTCGGCGCGCCCACCCAGACCCCCGCGCAGCGACTGTGGGCGGAGGCGGAACGCGCGGCACGCCGGCCCTCGAACGCGTCGCGCGGCGACTACCTGCGCTAGCCTGCTCGTACACCTGTTCTACGAAGGAGGGGTCGGTGATCGCCTCGCTGCGCGGCACTGTCGCATCCGTGGCGGTGGACCACGTCG